>NZ_PSVU01000040.1:0-34780 GCF_002932515.1 Rathayibacter sp. AY1D5 | reverse complement strand
GGGCGCCCGTGGGCGGTGCGGGGACGGCCTGCGGAGGAGCGACCGGAGCGGCCTCCGGGGTCGTCGCGTCGGCCGGTCGAGGGTCGGAGGAGGGGCTCGCCATGCCGACAGCCTAGGGAACGCCGTCCCCCGGGGGCGGTCAGGGTCTTTTCAGGCCTCTGGCCGGGCCTTCGTCTTCGGGGGCTCTCGGGTTAGTCTGTCGAGGTTGACCTGCCGCACGGAGCGTGCAGGGCGTCGGCCGCGGTCGTCGCAGCATCCGGGGGGATTCGCGAAGGAGAAGGTTTGGCGTCCGACAGAAGGACCACCGGTGGTGTGGTCAAGGCGATCGTGGGCTTCCTGGGCATGAGCGTCGTGGCCGGAGTCCTCGTGACCGCCACCGTCACCCCGGCCGTGGCGCTCGCCGGAGTCGCCGCGAACCAGTCGATCGGCGTCTTCGACGGCCTGCCCGACTACCTCGAGGTCGACAAGCTCTCCGAGAAGAGCAACATCTACGCGACCGGCTCCGACGGCCCGCAGCTGCTCGCCTCCTTCTACGTCGAGAACCGCGTCGAGGTGCCGCTCGACCGCATCGCCCAGGCCGCCAAGGACGCCGCCGTCTCGGGTGAGGACCCCCGCTTCTACGACCACGGCGGAGTCGACCTCCCCGGCACCCTCCGCGCCGTCGCGCAGACCTATGTGCTCGGCAACGACGTGCAGGGCGGATCCTCGATCACCCAGCAGTACGTGAAGAACGTCCTCGTCGAGAAGGCCGTCCGCAACATCTCGGACGACGCCGAGCGCGCGGCCGCGATCGACGAGGCCACCCGGACCTCCCCCGAGCGCAAGCTCCGCGAGATGAAGCTCGCCATCGGCCTCGAGAAGCAGTACACGAAGGACCAGATCCTCCAGGGCTACCTCAACATCGCGTTCTTCGGAGGCACCACCTACGGCCTCGAGACCGCCGCGAACTACTACTACGCGACCTCGGCCGCTGACCTCTCGATCGCCCAGGCCGCGAGCCTCATCGCGATCGTCAACAACCCGGCCGTCCTGCGGATCGACCAGCCCGACAACCCGGACAACGGCGCCGCGAACGGCTACGCCCGCAACAAGGACCGCCGCGACTACATCATCGGCAAGATGCTCGAGGAGGGGAAGATCTCGCAGGAGGACCACGACGCCGCCGTCGCCACTCCGATCGAGCCCCGCATCACCCAGCCCAGCACCGGCTGCTCGACCGCGGGCAACGCGGGCTTCTTCTGCGACTACGTCACCAACGTCCTGAAGAACAACGAGATCTTCGGCGCCGACGAGGACACCCGCTGGACCAACTTCCGCCGCGGCGGCCTCGACGTCTACACGACGCTCGACGTCGGCCTGCAGGACGCGGCCGTCGCCGCCGTCGACGCGCAGGTCCCGCAGACCTGGAACTTCGACGTCGGAGCCGTCTCCGTCAGCGTCGAGGTCGGATCCGGGCGCGTGCTCGCGATGACGCAGAACAAGAAGTACTCGCAGGATCCGGACGTCCTCACGACCGACCCGTCCTACAGCGCCGTGAACTACAGCACCGATCGGGCCAACGGCGGATCCTCCGGGATCCAGCCGGGCTCGACCTACAAGCTCTTCACCCTGGTGGAGTGGCTGAAGGAGGGCCACAGCATCAACGAGTCGGTCGACGGGACGCGCAAGTCCACCTGGGGCACCTTCACGGACTCCTGCGTCTCCGGCGGCACCGACACGAGCAACGAGACGAGCGCGAAGAACGACGAGGGCGGCACCGGCGAGGTCGGCACCCCGGTGTCCTTCACGAAGACCTCCCTCAACACCGGCTTCGTCGGCATGGCCCGTGAGCTCGACCTGTGCGGCATCCGCGACACCGCGGTCGACATGGGCGTGAAGCAGGGCAGCGGCGAGGAGCTCGAGCACAACCCGTCGTCGGTGCTCGGCACGAACTACGTCTCGCCCCTCTCGATGGCCGGCGCCTTCGCCACCATCGCCTCCGGCGGCACGACCTGCGACCCCGTCGCGATCGACCGCATCACCGACTCCGCCGGAGCCGACCAGCCGGTGCCCCCGGCGAACTGCCGCCAGTCGATCGACCGCAACGTCGCCGCCACCGCGGCCGTCGCGCTGCAGGCGACCTTCACCGGCGGCGGGACGGCCGTGGCCTCCCGCACCGGCGACGGCGTTCCGCTGATCGGCAAGACCGGCACCACCGACGACGCGAAGGCCACCTGGATGACCGGAGCGAGCACCCGCGTCGCGACCGCCGTCGGCGTGTTCAACGTGAAGGGCGACGCGAACCTGCGCCTCGGCCGCTACTCCTTCGACTCCGGATCCGCCGCCACCGCGCGCCACCGCATCTGGCCGGTCGTCATGCGCGCCGCCGACGCGACGTACGGCGGGACGGACTTCCCGGAGGCCGACGGCTCGCTGCAGGTCGTCCCGAAGGTGGACATCCCGGATGTCGTCGGGCTCTCCTCCGCCGACGCCGAGGCCAAGCTCGAGGCGGCCGGCTTCGGCGTCGTGCAGGGCGGCACGGAGGCGAGCGACGCCGCGGTCGGGACGGTCACCCGCGCCGCCCCGTCGGGCTCGGCCCCGCGCGGCACCGCGATCACCGTGTTCACCAGCTCCGGCAACCAGAAGACCGTGCCGAACGTGACGGGCCAGGACCTGGAGGCCGCGAAGAACGCCTTCGGCGCCGCCGGCTTCACGAAGATCACGCTCGCCTGCGCCGAGGACCCGAAGGCGCCCGACGCCGGCCAGGTCACCGGGCAGGAGCCGGCCGGCGGCTCCCCCGTCGCTCCGGACGCCACGCTGAAGGTGACGATCACCGCGAAGAAGTGCCCCTGACCGGCGCCTGACGGCTCGCGAGAACGCGTCCGGCCCGCGAGGATCCTCGGATCCCGCGGGCCGGACGCGTTCCTGTCGGACGACGGCGTCGGAGCCGGGGCTACTGCCCGCGCCCCCGGATCGCGCCGACGATCGCGACGGTCGCGAAGTAGACGATGAGGGCCAGCACGCCGAACGAGGCGAGCGCCCCGCTGGCCTCGGCCCAGGGCCGTCGCTCGTCCGTCATGGTGCCGGGCATGACGATGTCGAGGGCGAACATGCCCACCGCCAGGGCGAAGCAGACGAGGCTCAGCACGAGCAGCGCCCGGACCGCCTTGCCCACGGGGTCGTAGTAGCGCGGGTTCGACATCGTGCCTCCGGTTCTCGTGCTCTCGTGTCTATCCCGCCCGGACCGCTGTGGCAAGCCGTGGGGACGCGAAGACCCCCGCCCCTCCCCCTCCGCGGGCGCCGCTCGCGACGACGGGCGGTGCCGTCGTCACGAGCGGTGTCTCGCGGAAGGAGGAGGGACGGGGGTCGGAGCGGGACCGGCTACGCGGCCAGCGGGAGGGCGGCGGCCGAGGTCACCAGCAGCTCGCCGGCGACGGCGTCGACGCGGACCGCGCCTCCGTCGGAGACCTCGCCGCTGACGAACAGGTCGGCGATCCGGTCGTCGATGGAGCGCTGGACGAGCCGGCGCAGGGGCCGGGCGCCGTACTGCGGCTCGTAGCCGTTCTCGGCGAGCCAGTCGACGGCCGCCTCCGTCACCTCGAGCGTCACCTCGCGGGGAGCGAGGCGGGAGCGCGTGGTGTCGAGGACGATGCCGACGATCTCCCGCAGCTGCTCGCGGCCGAGGCGGCGGAACAGGACGATCTCGTCGATCCGGTTGAGGAACTCGGGGCGCATCGCCTCGCGGAGACGGCCCATGACGCGATCGCGCAGGTCCTTCTCCGAGGCGAAGCCCTCGGCCGACGCGTCGCTCTGAGCGACGAAGCCGAGCGCACCCGACCGCGAGGCCAGGAACTCCGAGCCGAGGTTCGAGGTCATGATGATCACCGTGTTGCGGAAGTCGACCGTCCGCCCCTGGCCGTCGGTCAGACGCCCGTCGTCGAGCACCTGCAGCAGCAGGTTGAACACGTCGGGGTGCGCCTTCTCGATCTCGTCGAAGAGGACCACCGAGTACGGGTTCCGGCGCACGCGCTCGGTCAGCTGACCGGCCTCGTCGTAGCCGACGTACCCGGGAGGGGCGCCGACCAGCCGCGAGACCGTGTGACGCTCGCCGAACTCGCTCATGTCGAAGCGGATGACCGACTGCTCATCGGCGAAGAGGGAGCCCGCGAGGGTGCGCGCCAGCTCCGTCTTGCCGACACCGGTCGGGCCGAGGAAGAGGAACGAGCCGACCGGGCGCGAGGAGTCGCCGAGGCCTGTGCGGCTGCGGCGGACGGCCCGGGCGACCGCGGTGACCGCGTCGTCCTGGCCGATGACCCGCTGGTGCAGCTCGGTCTCGAGGTGCGCGAGGCGCTCGCGCTCCCCCTCTGTGAGCCGCGACACCGGGATGCCGGTGGCGCGGGCAATGACGGCCGCGATCTCGGTCTCGCCGACGACCGCCTCCGCGGGGGCGCTGCCGGTGGCCGCGTCGAGCTCCGCCTGCACGGCGCTGATCTCGTCGCGGACGCGGGACGCCTCCTCGTAGTGCTCGGCCGAGACGGCCGCGTTCTTGTCGGCCTCCAGGGTCGCCAGACGCTCGAGCAGAGCTCCGGTGTCGACGCCGGCTCCGAGGCGGAGGCGGAGGCGCGCGCCGGCCTGGTCGATCAGGTCGATCGCCTTGTCGGGCAGCACGCGGTCGGTGAGGTACCGGGCCGAGAGCTCGACGGAGGCGCGCAGGGCCTCGTCCGTGAAGCGCACGCGGTGGTGCTCCTCGTAGGCGGGGCGCAGGCCGTGCAGGATGGCGACCGCGTCCTCGATGCCGGGCTCGCCGACGCGGACCGGCTGGAAGCGCCGCTCCAGTGCCGGGTCCTTCTCGATGGTGCGGTACTCCTTGAGCGTGGTGGCGCCGACGAGGTGCAGCTCGCCTCGGGCCAGACGCGGCTTGAGGATGTTGCCTGCGTCCATTCCGCCCTCGCCGCCGCCGCCCGCACCGACGACGGTGTGGACCTCGTCGATGAAGACGATCAGCTCGCCGGAGTGCGCCGCGATCTCGTCCATGGTGCCGGTGAGGCGCTCCTCGAAGTCGCCGCGGTAGCGGGTGCCGGCCAGCATGCCGGGGAGGTCGAGCGAGATCACGCGCTTGCCGCGCAGCTGCTCGGGGACCTCCTCCGCCACGATCGCGCGGGCCAGGCCCTCGACGATGGCGGTCTTGCCGACGCCGGCCTCGCCGACGAGCACCGGGTTGTTCTTGGTGCGGCGGCTGAGGATCTCGACGGTCTGCTCGATCTCGTCGGCGCGCCCGATGACCGGGTCGAGCCGGCCCTCGCGGGCGAGAGCGGTGAGGTCGGTGCCGAACTTGTCGAGCATCGGAGTGTCGGAGGCGGGCTGTCCTGCCTCCTGCTGCTGCGGGGCCTCGGTCTCGCGCATGCCCTGGGTGAGGGCCTCGGCGGTGACGCCGGCGCGGGCGAGGACCTGCCCGGCGGGGGCGTCCTGGCCGAGCACGAGCGCGAAGAAGAGGTGCTCGGGCTCGATGTAGGTCGAGCCGCTGGAGCGGGCGACCTGGTAGGCGTGGAACAGCGCGCGCTGCGCGCTGGGGGTGATGGTGGCCGCGTTCTGCGAGGCGTGGGCCTCGTCGGCCTGCGGGAGGCGCGCCTCCGCGGCGGTGGCGATGGCGGCGGGGTCGACGCCGATGCGGCGCACGGCCTGCGAGACGGTCTCGTCGTCGATGAGCACGCGGAGCACGTGCAGGGCGTCGAGCTCGGTCTGGCCGCGCTCGAGGGCGAAGCGTCCTGCGGACTGCAGGATGTCGCGGGTACGGGCGGTGAGGAATCGGCTGAGGTCGATCGACCGCGCCGCGCGGGCGCGCTCACCGTCGAGGTAGCGGGCGAGGAAGTCGTCGAACGAGCTCGCTCCGGCCTCGCTGTAGTTGTCGGGCACCTGTCCTCCTGAGGAAGTTGAGTCGGTTACGCTCAAGTTCAACGCAGGGGTGCCGTTCCTATTCCCGCCCCTCCCCCGCGAGATGCCGCTTCGGTCCACGGCACACCGCGGCGGGCGTTCCGACCGGCGTCTCGCGGGGACGGGAAGAGGCACGGACTCCGGGGAGTCCGTGCCTCTCTGCGCCGACGCGCATTTCCTCCGGGGTGGGAGCTCTAAGGAACGAGGTAGCCCGCCGCGCGGAACAGCTCGTACCACTCCGGCCGCGTGAGCGGCAGATCGGAGCCGAGGGCCGCATCGCGCACGCGCTGCTCGTTGGTCGTGCCGAGCACGACCTGCATGCCCGCCGGGTGGCGGGTGATCCAGGCGGTGGCCACGGCGATCGCCGGGACCTCGTAGGTCGCTGCGAGCCGGTCGATGACGGCGTTCAGCTCGGGGTAGGCCGGGTTGTCGAGGAAGACGCCGGTGAAGAACCCCGCCTGGAAGGGCGACCAGGCCTGGACGGTGATGTCGTTCAGGCGGCAGTAGTCGAGGATGCCGGCGTCGCGCATGACGGACTGGTCCTCGCCGACCATGTTGGAGGCGACACCCTGCGCGATCAGCGGCGCATGAGTGATCGAGAGCTGCAGCTGGTTCGCCACGATCGGCTGGTTCAGCGACTTCTTCAGCAGCTCGATCTGGTACGGCGTCTGGTTCGAGACGCCGAAGTGCTTCACCTTGCCGGACGCGTGCAGCTCGTCGAACGCGCGGGCCACCTCATCGGGCTCGACGAGCGCGTCGGGCCGGTGCAGGAGCAGCACGTCGACGTAGTCGGTGCGCAGCGCCTTCAGCGAGCCCTCGACCGAGGCGATGAGGTGCTCGTACGAGAAGTCGAAGTAGGGGCCGTCCGGGAGGATGCCCGCCTTGGTCTGCAGGACGACGTGCTCACGCTCCGACGGGGTGAGCGCCATCGCCTCGGCGAAGCGCTCCTCGCAGCGGTGCAGCTCGCCGCCGTACACGTCGGCGTGGTCGAAGAAGTCGATGCCGGAGTCGCGGGCGGCGCCGACGAGGCCGCGGATCGCCTCGTCGCTCATCTCGGGGATGCGCATGAGGCCGAGGACGACGTTCGGGGAGTCGACACCGGAGGTGCCGAGGGGGACGTGCTTCACAGGGAGTGCTCCTTCGTTGGATACCCCGTCCACGGTAGGCGCCCCGCCTGGGCGCCGTCCAACAGGGGGTGCTGGTGCGATCCATCCGGTGGAGTGGTGAATCGGCGGAGTGGTCGGCTGGGCGGCGGTGCGCTCCGTGCTCGACGGCTTCCCCCGGGTGCTGATGCGCCTGGCCCTCTGAGGCGCGCACGACGGCCGCTCCGGCCCCGCTCCGCGAGACACCGACGTGCCGCGCGAGGCGCCGCCGACAGGACGGCGCCTCGGCGACAGGGCGGCGCCTCGCCGGGTGCGGTGACCCGGCGCCCGCCCGCCGCCCGGAGACGAGGAACGGCCCCTCACCCGCGAGGGGAGGGGCCGTTCGCCGTGGAGGCCGGGACGTGGTGTCGACGCCTAGAAGTCCCAGTCCTCGTCCTCGGTGTTCACGGCCTTGCCGATCACGTAGGAGGAGCCGGAGCCCGAGAAGAAGTCGTGGTTCTCGTCCGCGTTGGGCGAGAGGGCCGACAGGATCGCGGGGTTCACATCGGTGACCTGCTTGGGGAACATCGGCTCGTAGCCGAGGTTCATCAGCGCCTTGTTCGCGTTGTAGTGCAGGAACTTCTTGACGTCCTCGGTCAGGCCGAGCTGGTCGTAGAGGTCCTGCGTGTACTGCGCCTCGTTGTCGTAGAGCTCGTAGAGCAGCGAGAACGTGTAGTCCTTGATCTCGTCGCGCTTGGCCTGGTCGACCCGCTCGAGTCCCTTCTGGAACTTGTAGCCGATGTAGTAGCCGTGCACGGCCTCGTCGCGGATGATCAGGCGCACGAGGTCGGCCGTGTTGGTGAGCTTGGCGCGCGAGGACCAGTACATCGGCAGGTAGAAGCCCGAGTAGAAGAGGAACGACTCCAGCAGCGTGGAGGCGACCTTCCGCTTCAGCGGGTCGTCGCCGCGGTAGTAGTCCATCACGATGGACGCCTTCTTCTGCAGGTTCGGGTTCTCCATCGACCAGCGGAAGGCCTCGTCGATGTCCTGGGTGTTCGACAGGGTCGAGAACACCGAGGAGTACGACTTGGCGTGGACCGACTCCATGAACGCGATGTTCGTGTAGACGGCCTCCTCGTGAGGCGTGATCGCGTCCGGGATGAGCGAGACGGCGCCGACGGTGCCCTGCACGGTGTCGAGCAGGGTGAGCCCGGTGAACACGCGCATGGTGAGCTGCTGCTCCTGGTGCGTGAGCGTGTTCCACGACTGGATGTCGTTCGACAGCGGGACCTTCTCGGGCAGCCAGAAGTTGCTCGTGAGGCGGTTCCACACCTCGACGTCCTTGTCGTCCTGGATCCGGTTCCAGTTGATCGCCTGGACGGAGTCGACGAGCTTGAGCTTCTCGGGGGGAGTCATGATTCCTTCTCGCTGCTGCGGATGGGTCGTGCGGAGGGGGGGTGGGGCTGCGTGCTCTAGAGCATGCACGAGACGCACTGGTCGAGCTCGGTGCCCTCGAGCGCCAGCTGACGGATGCGGATGTAGTAGATCGTCTTGATGCCCTTGCGCCAGGCGTAGATCTGGGCGCGGTTGACGTCGCGGGTGGTCGCCGTGTCCTTGAAGAAGAGCGTGAGCGAGAGGCCCTGGTCGACGTGCTGCGTGGCGGCGGCGTAGGTGTCGATGATCTTCTCGTAGCCGATCTCGTACGCGTCCTGGTAGTACTCCAGGTTGTCGTTCGTCATGAACGGCGCCGGGTAGTAGACGCGGCCGAGCTTGCCCTCCTTGCGGATCTCGATCTTCGACGCGATCGGGTGGATCGAGGACGTCGAGTTGTTGATGTACGAGATCGAGCCGGTCGGCGGGACGGCCTGCAGGTTCTGGTTGTAGATGCCGTGCTCCATGACCGAGGCCTTGAGCGCACGCCAGTCGTCCCGGGTGGGGACCGCGATGCCCGAGTCGGCGAAGAGGCGGGAGACGCGCTCGGTGGCCGGCGCCCACTCCTTCTCCGTGTAGGTGTCGAAGAACTCGCCCGAGGCGTACTTCGAGTCGGCGAAGCCCTCGAAGGTGGTGCCGCGCTCGATGGAGAGGTTGTTGGAGGCGCGCAGGGCGTGGAACAGCACCGAGTAGAAGTAGATGTTGGTGAAGTCGATGCCCTCCTCGGATCCGTAGTGGATCCGCTCGCGGGCGAGGTAGCCGTGCAGGTTCATCTGGCCGAGGCCGATGGCGTGCGACTTGTCGTTGCCGTCCTCGATCGAGCGGACCGAGGTGATGTGCGACTGGTCGGACACCGAGGTGAGGCCGCGGATCGCGGTCTCGATGGTGCGGCCGAAGTCGGGCGAGTCCATCGTCAGCGCGATGTTCAGCGAGCCGAGGTTGCAGGAGATGTCCTTGCCGATCTGCGCGTAGGAGAGGTCCTCGTTGTAGGTCGTCGGAGTGTTGACCTGGAGGATCTCGGAGCAGAGGTTGGACATGTTGATGCGGCCCTTGATCGGGTTCGCCTGGTTCACCGTGTCCTCGAACACGATGTAGGGGTAGCCCGACTCGAACTGGATCTCGGCGATGGTCTGGAAGAACTCGCGCGCCGAGATCTTGGTCTTCTTGATGCGCGGGTCGTCGACCATCTCGCGGTACTTCTCCGAGAGGGAGATGTCGCCGAAGGGGATGCCGTAGACGCGCTCGACGTCGTAGGGCGAGAAGAGGTACATGTCCTCGTTGTTCTTCGCGAGCTCGAACGTGATGTCGGGCACGACGACGCCGAGGGAGAGCGTCTTGATGCGGATCTTCTCGTCGGCGTTCTCGCGCTTGGTGTCGAGGAAGCGGAGGATGTCGGGGTGGTGCGCCGAGAGGTACACCGCTCCCGCGCCCTGGCGCGCGCCGAGCTGGTTGGCGTAGCTGAAGCTGTCCTCGAGGAGCTTCATCACGGGGATGATGCCCGAGGACTGGTTCTCGATCTGCTTGATCGGGGCGCCGGCCTCGCGGATGTTCGAGAGCGAGAGGGCGACGCCGCCGCCGCGCTTGGAGAGCTGGAGCGCGGAGTTGATGCCGCGGGCGATCGACTCCATGTTGTCCTCGATGCGCAGCAGGAAGCAGGAGACGAGCTCGCCGCGCTGTGCCTTGCCGGTGTTGAGGAAGGTCGGGGTCGCGGGCTGGAAGCGGCCGGCGACGATCTCCTCGACGAGGGCGGTCGCGAGCGTCTCGTCGCCCTGGGCGAGGCCGAGGGCGGTCATCACGACGCGGTCCTCGAAGCGCTCGAGGTAGCGCTTCCCGTCGAACGTCTTGAGCGTGTACGAGGTGTAGTACTTGAACGCGCCGAGGAAGGTCGCGAAGCGGAACTTCTTCGAGTACGCCAGGTCGTTGAGCTGCTGGATGAACTCGAACGAGTACTGGTCGAGCACGGCCTGCTCGTAGTACTCCTTCTCGACCAGGTAGTCGAGGCGCTCCTTGAGCGTGTGGAAGAACACCGTGTTCTGGTTGACGTGCTGCAGGAAGAACTCGCGAGCGGCCTCGCGGTCCTTGTCGAACTGGATCTCTCCGTTCGGGCCGTAGAGGTTCAGCATCGCGTTGAGCGAGTGGTAGTCCATCTGTGCGGCGTCGCGGGGAGCGTCGATCACTGCTGCGTCCAAAACGTGTCCAATCCTTCGTCGACGGCGCGGACGTCGTCGGGTGTTCCGAATACTTCGAATCGATAGAGGTGCGGCACCTCGCACTTGCGGGCGATGATGTCGCCGGCGAGGCAGTACGCCTCGCCGAAGTTCGTGTTGCCGGCGCCGATGACGCCGCGGATCAGGGAGCGGTTGCACGGATCGTTGAGGAACCGGATGACCTGCTTGGGGACCGCTCCTCCGCCGTTGCCGCCGCCGTAGGTGGGGAGGACGAGCACGTACGGCTCGTGGACGTGGAGCGTGTCGAGGGCGGCTCCGTCGCGGCGGGCGTGGAGCGGGATGCGCTGCGCCGGCCGTCCGAGCTTCTCGATGAACCGGTGCGTGTTCCCCGAGCTGCTGGAGAAGTACACGAGCCCGCTCATCCTTCGGCCCCTCTCCCCGTCAGCTGCTGTTCTCGGTCCCGCCTCCGAGGCGGCTGCGCGGTGAGCCGCAAGGCGGAGGAGGAAGCCGCAGCGGCGCTACGGCGCCCGCCGACGACGTCGCGGATCGCCGTCCGTGCGCCTCAGAGGGTCGCGATCTTGTCGGGGCGGAAGCCGGACCAGTGGTCGTCGTCCGTGATGACGACCGGCGCCTGGAGGTAGCCGAGGGCCTTGACGGCCTCGAGGGCCTTCTCGTCCACGGAGAGGTCGAACACCTCGTAGTCGATGCCCTTGCTGTCGAGGGCGCGGTACGTCGCGGTGCACTGGACGCAGGAGGGCTTGGTGTAGACCGTCACAGCCATGGGTGTCGCCTTTCGGAGGGGGTGTCCCGGTGCCGCTCCCCGACCGGCGGCTCGCGATGCGGGCGGGGTCGGAGGGTGGTCCGGGTGAGTTCTGGGTGCCGGTGGGGCTCTCGCTCCGACCTGCTCAGCAATACTACATATAGGGGGCGGGCCGGTGTCAGCCCACTAGACGTAGTAGTTACAGCCGTGTAGTTATCCACCGGCTCCTCCCCCGTTCATCCACAGGCCGGAGCCCGTGGAACCGCGGAAGGACGCGGATCCGGACGAACCATCCACAGGTGTGGACAGAAGGATCCCGTTCACTGTGTACAACGCGCCACGGCGTGTCGGCATGCCCGACCGGTGGGGTCCGCGCGGCGGCTCGACCACAAGATGTGGTGGTCGGATCGCATCTCGGGGCATGCCCGGACGGTACGCCCGACCACCGACACCGCGAACGGTCAGAGGAGCTGCGCGGCCCACTCCCGGGCGACGGCGCGCAGGTGCGGGAACGGGTCCGCGAGGGCCGCGGACGAGGAGCCCGCCGCCTCCGTCAGCGACACCGCAGCGGTGAAGCCGGGAGTCGGCGCCGCGATCGCCCCGGCGACGAGGAGTGTCCGCGCCCCGGCCGCCTCGGCGAGCGCGAGGACGTGCACCGGGACCTTGCCCGCGGCGGACTGCGCGTCGAAGCGCCCCTCCCCCGTGATGACGACGTCCGCGCCCGTGAGGAGCGCCGGGAGCCCGATCGCCCGTCCGACGGCGCCGGCGCCGGAGGTCGTACGCGCGCCCCAGGCGAGCAGCCCGAAGCCCGTCCCGCCCGCCGCCCCGGAGCCCGGCGCGTCGGGATCCGCGTCCAGGTGCGTGGCGAGACGGCGGAGGCCGCTCTCGAGGAGGAGGACGTCCTCGGGGCCGGCCCCCTTCTGCGGTCCGAAGACGCGGGCCGCCCCGGAGTCGCCGAGCAGCGGGGTCGCGACGTCGCTGAGCACGACCGCGCCTCCGGGCGGCAGAGGACGCAGCGCGCGGAGGTCGGCGGCGGCGAGCGCGGGCAGCGCACCGCCTCCCTCGCCGAGGTCGCGGCCGGAGGCGGTGGAGAAGCGTGCGCCGAGCTCGCGGAGCGCTCCGACTCCGCCGTCGGTCGAGGCGCTGCCGCCGATCGCCAGCAGCAGGGCGTGCGCCCCCGCGTCGAGGGCGGCGGCGATCGCGCGGCCGAAGCCGCGCGTGTGCGCGGTGAGCGGACGGAGCGGGTCGAGCAGCGTGATGCCGCTCGTGGAGGCGAGCTCGACGATGGCTGTCCCGTCGGGGAGCAGCAGCCACCAGGCGCGGACCGGCCGGTCGTCCGGGCCGGGGACGACGACCGGCCGCCGAAGCGACCCCGGGACCGCGAGTGCGAAGGCCTCGACCGTGCCCTCTCCTCCGTCGGCCATCGGCGCGAGGACGATCTCGTCCCCCGGGCGCGCAGCGCTCCAGCCCTCGGCGATCGCCCGCGCGACCTCGACCGCGCTCGCCGACCCCTTGAAGGAGTCGGGCGCGACGACGACCCTCAGCCTGCCCACGCGCTCAGTGTGGCACCGCGCCGCCGCTCAGAGCGGGGTCGCGAGCCGGTAGCCGCGCTTGATCACCGTCGCCACGAGCCGCGGTTCGGGGAGGGCCTGACGGAGGCGGCTGACGGCGACGTCGACCGCGTGGTCGTCGAGCGCCTCCGGCGCGGAGGCCGCGAGGACGTGACGCGCGACGGTCGCGCCCTCGGCGGCGACGAGAGTCCGGAACAGCGCGAGCGCGACCGGGGTCAGCGCCACCCGGGTCCCGGCCAGGACCGCGTGCCGGCCTCGGAGCTCGAGAGTGCCGAAGGCCGTCTCGATGCGGGGCGACGCCTGCTCGAGGTGCTCGCAGGTCAGGCGGATGAGCGCGCCCATCCGGAACCGGTCCGGCACGACCGGGAGGATCCCTACCTCGAACAGGGGTGCTGCGGTCACCGGGCCGACGGCGGCGGCGACCACCGTCTCGCGGAAGGCCGCCTGGAGGTCGTCGAGGCGGCCCGCGGCCTCCGCGACCGTGAAGAGCGCCTCCACCGCCGGCGCGCTGGTGAAGGTGACGGCGTCGATGCCCCCTCCGCAGACCGCGTCGATCAGCCGCAGCACCCGGGCGGAGTCCTCGTGCACGCTCCAGCGGTAGGGCGCGGCCGTGAGCACCCGGGCGCCGGCGTCGCGGAGACGCTGCAGCTGAGCCGGGTCGGTGAATCCGTGCAGCTGCACCGCGATCGTGCGGCCGGCGACGCCCTCGCGCAGGGCCAGGTCGACGAGGGAGGTGGTCGTCTCGCGCTCGCTCATCCCGTGGTCGTCGAGACCCGCCGCACGGATCGCTCCGCGCGCCTTGGGTCCGCGGACGAGGATCCGCGCGGAGGACAGCGCGTCGGCCAGCTCGATCCCCGCGGCGTCCGCGGCCTCGAGCCAGCGCCGCAGGCCGTAGGAGGTGGTGGCGAGGAGCACGTCGGGACGGGCGGCGACGATGGCGCGGGTCTCCTCCTCGAGCGCGCCCTCGGTGTCGACGCCGCGCATGCGGATGGTGGGGGCGTGCGTGACGGCGGCACCGCGGCGCTCGAACGCGGCGATCAGGTCCTCGGAGCGGCGGTCGGAGGTGACCCCGATGCGGAAGCCGTCCAGCTGGTCGGGTCGGAACCCCACGGCGGCGTCGGGATCGGTGCCGGTCATGCTCGGCCCCCTCGGGATCTCACGCGGTCAGTGCATCGACCGCTCGGGCGATGCTCTCGGGGTCCCCCGCATCATGGCACGCGGCCTGCCGGACCACCTCGCCGATGACGATCACGGCGGGCGAGCGCGGTGCCAGCTCGGCGAGCAGGCCGAGCACTGCGCCGACCGACGAGACCGTCGTGCGCTGGTCGCGCGACCAGCCCCGCTCGACGATCGCGAGGGGCGTGTCGGCGCGCATCCCGGCGCGCTGCAGCCCGGCGACGAGGTGCGGGAGGGTGTTCACGCCCATCAGCACCACGATCGTCCCGCCCAGCCCGGCCAGATGGCCGAGCTCCTGCTCGCTGAACGGCGCATGGCCCGAGACCACGGTGAAGGCCCTGCTGACCTCGCGGTGGGTGACCGGGATCCCGGCGGCGGCGGGCACCGAGATCGCGCTGGTCACTCCGGGGACGACCGTGGAGCCGACGCCGGCGAGCCGGCACGCGCGCACCTCCTCCGACCCGCGGCCGAACACGAACGGATCGCCGCCCTTCAGGCGCACGACGTCCAGACCCGCGAGGGCCCGTTCGATCATCAGCCGCTCGATCTCGTGCTGCGGCACCGCATGATGACCCGGCGTCTTGCCGACGTCGATCAGCTCGGCGCCGGGCGCCCACTCGGCCAGGCCCTCGTGCGGACCGAGCCGGTCGTAGAGCACCACGTCCGCGTCGCGGAGGGCGCGGCGGGCGGCGAGGGTCATCAGATCCGGATCGCCGGGGCCGCCGCCGACGATGCTGACGTGCCCGACCGGCCGGGTCGGCGCGGGGGCCTCGTCGACGATCCAGGGGCAGAGCTCGGCCGCCGCTGCTCGGAGCGGCGCCGGCCCCTCCACCCACACGATCAGGGCCGGGGGCGCCGGGGTGAGCGCGTCCTCCGCCTCGTGCCGCTCGACGAGTGCGCCGGCGGCTCGGTAGCGGGCGAGCACGCGGCGGGTCCCGGAGGCGGTGCCGATCACGAGCACGCGGCGTCCGGCGAGGTCGAGGGAGAGCTGCATCACGAGTCCGATCCGATCCCGGCCGGACCGACGGGGATCCTCGGCCCCGCGACCAGCACGGGTCCGTCCGGTCTCTCGTCCCGGCCGGCGGGCCGGACCTGCCCGCGCTCGCGCACGGTCGCGACGCGCGGATCCGCGGTGTCCGGGGCGTTCACGAAGGAGCGGAAGCGGCGGAGCCGGTCGGGATCGGCGAGGGTCGCCGCCCACTCGTCGACGTAGGTGTCGACGTGCGTGGCCATGGCGGCCTCCAGCTCGGCGGCGATGCCGAGCGAGTCCTCGCAGACCACCTCGCGCACGTGCTCGAGTCCGCCGGGGAGCTCCTCCTGCCAGCGTGCGGTCCGCTGGAGCCGCTCGGCCGTCCGCACGTAGTACATGACGTAGCGGTCGATGTAGCGCACCAGGGTCTCGTCGTCGAGGTCCTGCGCGAGCAGCTGGGCGTGCGCCGGCTGGTAGCCGCCGTTGCCGCCGACGTAGAGGTTCCAGCCGAGGTCGCTCGCGATGACGCCGATGTCCTTCCCCCGCGCCTCGGCGCACTCGCGGGCGCAGCCGCTGACCCCGAGCTTGAACTTGTGCGGCGAGCGGAGACCCCGGTACCGCTCCTCGAGGAAGACCGCCATCCCGACCGCGTCCTGGACTCCGAAGCGGCACCAGGTCGATCCGACGCACGACTTGACCGTGCGCAGCGACTTGCCGTACGCCTGACCCGACTCGAAGCCGGCGTCGACGAGGAGGCGCCAGATCTCGGGCAGCTGCTCGAGGCGGGCGCCGAACATGTCGATCCGCTGCCCGCCGGTGATCTTCGTGTAGAGGCCGTACTGCTCGGCGACCTCGGCGATCACCTTGAGCTTCGCCGGCGTGATCTCGCCCCCGGGGATCCGCGGGACGACGGAGTAGGTGCCGTCCTTCTGCATGTTGGCCAGGGCGCGGTCGTTGGTGTCCTGCAGCGGCGCCTGGCCGCCGTCGAGGATGTAGGCGTTCGTCTGGGTGGCGAGGACGGAGGCGATCACCGGCTTGCAGACGTCGCAGCCCAGCCCGGAGCCGAAGCGCTCCATCACCTGCTCGGCCGAGTGCAGCCCGAGGATGCGGACCGACTCGAACAGCTCGCTGCGGCTGAGCGCCACGTGCTCGCAGAGGGCGCGGGAGACCTCGACGCCCGCACGGATCAGCTCCGTGTCGAGCAGCTTCTTCACCAGGGGCACGCACGATCCGCACTGGGTGCCCGCGCGGGTGCAGGCCTTGAGCGGCCCCAGCTCGGTGCACCCCTCGCCGATCGCGTGACGGACCTCGCCGACCGAGACGTTGTTGCACGAGCAGACCTGGGCGTCGTCCGGAAGGTCGCCCGAGGGCGCCTCCGCCCCCGCCGCCGCGAGGTAGGCGCCGGGCTCGGCCGGCAGCTCGCGCCCCAGCAGCGGGCGGAGGGAGGAGTAGGGGCCCGCGTCGCCGACGAACATCCCGCCGAGCAGCGTGCGCGCATCGTCCGAGACGACGACCTTCTGGTAGAGACCGCGGGCCGGATCGGCGTAGACGACCTCGAGCGCTCCCTCCGTGGTGCCGAGGGCGTCGCCGAAGCTGGCGACCTCCACGCCCGAGAGCTTGAGCTTGGTGGCGTCGTCGACCCCCGGGAAGGTAGCGTCGCCGCCGAGGATCCGGTCGGCGACAACCTCCGCCATCGCGTTGGCGGGTGCGACGAGCCCGAGGGTGCGGCCGTCGATCGCGGCGACCTCGCCGATGGCCCAGACTCCCGCCCGGCTGGTGCGGCAGGCCTCGTCGACGACCACGCCTCCGCGCGGTGCGACCTCGATCCCGACCGCTCGGGCGAGCTCGTCGCGCGCCGTGATCCCGATGGAGAAGACCACGAGATCGGCGCTGATGCTGCTGCCGTCGGTCAGCGCGACGCCGAGCACCGTCCCCGTCGGCGAGGTGAGGATCGCGGTGGGCCGGTTGCCGAGGTGCAGCGCGATCCCCTGCGCCGAGATGATGCGGCCGAGGGCCTGCCCGGCGCCCTCGTCGAGCTGCGCGCTCATCAGCCAGCGGCCGGAGTGGACGAGGGCGGTGCGCGCACCGAGCCGGTGCGCGCCTCCCGCCGCCTCGAGGCCGAGCAGACCGCCGCCGACCACGACCACGATCGCGGGGCGTCCGCGCCGGGCGCGGAACGCGGCGAGCTCGGCGACGAGCCCGTCCACGTCCTCGAGCGTGCGGTAGACGCGGCCGTGCTCGGCGCCCTCGATCGGCGGGACCGTGGCGGAGGAGCCCGTCGCCAGGACGATCTCGTCGCCCTCGAGGGAGCGGCCGTCCGCGAGCTCGACGCGCAGGCGGTCGGGATCGATCGCGACGACACGGGAGGAGGTGATCAGCCGTGCCGACTCCCACAGAGCGCCGTCGCCCAGAGTCAGGTCGTGCTCGCCGTCGAGGCGCTTCGAGAGTGCGACGCGGTCGTAGGGACGGTGCACCTCCTCGCCGAGGACGGTGATCTCCAGCGCCTGGTCGCCGGCCCGGGCGACGAGCGCGTCGACCAGGCGGTGCGCGGCGGGTCCCGCTCCGACGACGAGCACGCGTCGGGGCCGGGCGGCGGGGTTCGGTCCAGGAGTCATGACGTCCACCGTAGGGACGGCCCGTTTCCCCGCCGTTGCCCCGGTGTAACAGCGTGTGACGCGCGCCTCTCGGCGAGCGCCGCAGGCCGTGAGGGCTTCGTTACGCCCGTGACACCGGAGGCGTGCTCGCACGAAACGCGCGATCCCTACCGTTGCCTCATCGCGTCCGACCGGATGCGGTGGCCCACCCGCAGGAAGAAGGCGCAGCGATGACCCTCCTCGATCGGCTCGCCCCCGCGACCGCCACCACCTGGGTGCCGGTCTGCGCCGTCGGCGACCTCGAGCCGCTCTGGGGCGAGGCCGCCCTGGTCGGCGGTGTGCAGCTCGCCCTGTTCCTCCTGCCCGACGGGCGGGTGCGGGCCGTCTCGAACCTCGACCCCGCGACCGGCGCGGCCGTGCTCTCGCGCGGCATCGTCGGCTCGCGTCTGGTCGACGGGGTGCAGCGGCCCACGATCGCCTCGCCCCTGCACAAGGACGTCTTCGACCTCGAGACCGGCGCCTGCTTCACACGAGCGGAGCTGCACCTCGCCACCTGGCAGGTGCGCGAGAGCGACGGCACGATCGAGGTCGCCCAGCGGACCGCTCTGGTCGCCGCGTCCCACGGGACCTCCGACGACGACGGGAGACGTGCCGTCGCCGCGCTGGTCGAGGCGGTCCGCCGGGCCAACCCGGCGCTGGACGTGCTCGACTCCTTCGTCGACGTGCAGCAGCCCGACGTCCCCGCGACCCTGGGCTCTCTCGAGCCGGGCCGGCCGGCGGTGGTCGTGCCGCTGCTGCTCTCGGCCGGCTACCACGTGCACGTCGACCTGGCCGAGGCCGCGGCGGAGGCGGAGCGGCCGGTGCGGGTCTCGGGCGCGCTCGGACCCGATCCCCGCCTGGCGCGCGTGCTCGCCCGCCGGCTCCACGAGGCAGGGCTCGACGGCGGCGACCGCGTCGTGCTCGCCGCCGCCGGCTCGAGCGACGCCGGTGCCGTCGCGGACTGCTGGACCACCGGCCGCCTTCTCGCCGCCGAGCTCGGCCGCGAGGTGAGCACCTCGTTCATCTCGGCCGCCGAGCCGCGGGTCGCGGAGGCGGTCGCCGCCGAGCGCGCCGCCCACCCCGGCGCGCGCGTCGTGGTCGCCACCTACCTGCTCGCGCCCGGCTACTTCGCCGGCCTGGCCGCCTCCGCGGGAGCCGACCTCGCCTCCGCTCCCCTCCTCACCGCCGTCGATCCGCCCGCCCGCGAGCTGGTCGACATCGTCTCGGAGCTGTTCGGGCGCAACGCCTGACGCCTCCTCCCCGCACCACCACCGCTCCACCTCCCCGTCCCGAGCGCGCCCTCGCGCGCGCCGCCCACCCTCCGGAGGACCACGATGACTGCTGCACCCCCGACCACCGCCCCCACGACCGCCGCCACTTCCACCGGCATCATCCGACGGCCGGGCCGCTGGATCGACGGCTGGAACCCCGAGGACCCCGCCCAGTGGGAGGCGGAGGGACGCTCCGTCGCCGCCCGCAATCTGAGGTGGTCGATCTTCGCCGAGTTCCTCGGCTTCGTCGTCTGGCAGCTCTGGTCGGTCGTCGTCGTCTCGCTGCCGGCGGCCGGGTTCGCCTTCGACACCGGGCAGATCTTCTGGCTCATCTCGATGCCGAGCCTCGTCGGCGCCACCCTGCGGATCCCGTACACGTTCATGGTCCCCCGCTTCGGCGGCCGCAACTGGACGATCGTGTCGGCGGGCCTCCTGCTGATCCCGAGCGTCGGACTCGGCATCGCGGTCTCGAATCCGGAGACCCCGTTCGGCGTCATGCTCCTGGTGGCCGCGCTCGCCGGCTTCGGCGGCGGCAACTTCGCCAGCTCGATGGCGAACATCACCTTCTTCTACCCGCACGCGCAGAAGGGCTGGGCTCTGGGGCTCAACGCCGCGGGCGGCAACCTGGGCGCCTCCGTCGCGCAGCTCGTCGTGCCGATCGCGATCACCGTCGGCGCCGCGGCCACGCTGAACCTGCCGATCGCCGGCTTCCTCTGGGTCCCCCTGATCGTCGTGGCGATGATCGGCGCCGCCAAGCGCATGGACAACCTCTCGACCGCGAAGTCCGACGTCGCCGCCTCCCTCGCCGCGCTCCGCGAGCCGCACCTCTGGCTGCTGGCCGTGCTCTACATCGGCACCTTCGGGTCCTTCATCGGATTCGCCGGCGTGTTCCCGAAGCTCATCGCCGACACCTTCCCCGAGTTCTCCGGCTTCGCCGTCGGCTCGGCGACGGTCGGCCTCGCGTTCCTCGGCTCCCTGGTGGGCTCGCTGTCCCGCCCCTCCGGCGGCCGTCTGGCCGACCGCTTCGGCGGAGCGCCTGTCACGGTCCTCGCCTTCGTCGCCATGGGCGCCGGGATCCTCGGCGTGATCGCGACACTGCCGCTCGGCAGCTTCTGGCTCTTCCTCGCCTGCTTCCTCGTGCTCTTCTCGGCGGCCGGCATCGGCAACGGCGCGACCTACCGCATGATCCCCACGGTGTTCGCCCTCCGCGCCCGCCAGCGCGGCGACGACGGCATCGGCGCCCAGCGCACGTCCGCCGCGGCGCTCGGCCTGATCTCGGCGATCGGCGCCTACGGCGGCTTCGTGATCCCCCAGCTGCTCGGCTTCTCCAAGACCGAGTTCGGCGACTACACCACGGCGCTGGGCTGGTTCGTCGGCGCCTACGCGGTGATGCTTGCGATCACGGCCGGCGTCTACCTCCGCCTCGCCGCGAAGACGGGGACCCGGATCTGACGATGAGCGCACCCGCCCCGACCGACTCCCACTGCCCGTACTGCGCCCTGCAGTGCGCGATGACGCTGACACCCGCGGCGGGCCCCGAGCCCCTGGCGGTCGAGGGGAGGGAGTTCCCGACGAACCGGGGCGGGCTCTGCGCCAAGGGCTGGACCTCCGCCGAGCTGCTGGCGAGCGGACAGCGCCTGGTCTCCCCGCTGCTGCGCGGCGCCGACGGCGTCCTCGCGGAGGCGTCGTGGGAGGAGGCGCTCGACGCGGTCGCCGGGGCGGTGCGCGGCGTCCGGGAGCGGCACGGCGCCGACGCGGTGGCCGTCTTCGGCGGCGGGGGCCTCACCAACGAGAAGGCCTACCAGCTCGGGAAGTTCGCTCGGATCGCTCTCGGCACCTCCCGGATCGACTACAACGGCCGCTTCTGCATGTCCTCGGCCGCGGCGGCCGGCAACCGCGCCTTCGGCGTCGATCGCGGACTGCCGTTCCCGGTGTCCGACCTCGACGACGCCGACACGATTCTGCTCCTGGGCTCGAACGTCGCCGCGACGATGCCGCCGCTTCTCGCCCACTTCGCCGGTGCCCGCTCGCGGGGCGGCCTGGTGGTCGTCGACCCGCGCCGCTCGGCCACCGCGCGGCTGACGGAGGACGGCGCCGGCACGCATCTGCAGCCCGCCCCGGGGACGGATCTGCCGCTCCTGCTCGGGCTGACCCACCTGGTCTTCGCCGAGGGCCTCGCCGACACCGCCTACCTCGCCGCGCGCACGACCGGCGCCGAGGCGGTGCGCCGCAGCGTCTCGGCGTGGTGGCCGGAGCGCACGTCCGCGGTCACGGGCGTGCCGACCACGCTCCTCCGCTCCCTCGCGCGCCGGCTCGCCGCGGGGCGGTCGTTCGTGCTGACCGGCCGCGGGGTCGAGCAGCACGTCGACGGCACCGACACCGCGACCGCCGCGATCAACCTCGCTCTCGTGCTCGGCCTGGTGGGCCGCAAGGGGTCGGGGTACGGCACGCTCACCGGTCAGGGCAACGGCCAGGGCGGACGCGAGCACGGCCAGAAGGCCGATCAGCTCCCGGGGTACCGCTCCATCCGCGATCCGGAGGCGCGGCGCCACGTCGCCGCCGTCTGGGACGTGACGCCCGAATCGATCCCCGGCCCGGGCCTGCCCGCCACCGCCCTGCTCGCCGAGCTCGGACGCTCCGTGCACTGCCTGCTGGTGCACGGCTCCAACGTGGTCGTCTCGGCTCCGGACGCCGACGCCGTCCGCGCCGGGCTCGAGGCCCTGGACACGCTGGTCGTCTGCGACTTCTTCCTCTCCGAGACCGCCGCGCTGGCCGATGTGGTGCTCCCGGTGCCGCAGTGGGCGGAGGAGGAGGGCACGATGACCTCGCTCGAGGGCCGGGTGCTCCGCCGCCGCCGGGCGATCGACCCGCCGGCAGGAGTGCGCAGCGAGCTCTGGATCATGAGCGAACTGGCGCGCCGTCTCGACGCCCCCTCGAGCTGGTCGACCGTCCCCGCGGAGGTGTTCGACGAGCTGGCCCGCGCGTCCGCGGGAGGCGTGGCCGACTACTCCGGCCTCTCGCACGCCCTGCTCGACACCGGGATCGCCGCCCACTGGCCCTACCCCGCGGGCGGCACGGGGACGCCGCGCCTCTTCGCTGAGCGCTTCGGGCACCCCGACGGCCGGGCGCGCCTGGTCGCCGTCATCCCCGCCGTCCCCGTCGTCGTGGACCGCGGCGAGGAGCTGACCCTGGTGACCGGCCGCTACCTCCAGCAGTACCAGTCGGGCACCCAGACCCGGCGGGTCGCGGAGCTCGATGCGGCCCGCCCGGAGGCTCGACTCGAGATCCACCCGGCGACCGCCTCCCGGCTCGGCGTCAGCGACGGAGCACCTGTGGCGATCGGGAACGCGCGCGGCGTGGTCCGCGCCCGCGCGAGCGTCACCGCGGACATCCGCCATGACACGGTGTTCCTGCCCTTCCACTACGCGGGTGAGCAGTGCGCGAACCTCCTCACCGAGGCCGTCGTGGACCCGGTGTCGTCGATGCCCGAGTTCAAGCGCACGCGGGTCTGGGTCCGCGCGGAAGGGACGGCACATGCCTGAGACACCTCCCGAGCGGATCGTCCTGATCGGCTACGGACCCGTCGGCTCGCGCTTCGTCGAGGAGCTGCTGCCGGCCGTGCGGGCCGGTCTGGTCGCGCTGACGGTCGTCGGCGCCGAGGGCGACGACCCCTACAACCGTGTCCTGCTCGCGGAGTACGCCGTCGGCCGGGCGACCCGCGAGCGCCTCGACCTCGGCGACCGGACGGCGGCGGACGCGGCGGGCGTCGTCCTGCGCCTGGGAGCGGCCGTCGTGGGGATCGACCGCGCGCGGAACGTCGTGCGGCTGCACGACGGCGAGCGGCTGCCCTACGACCGCCTCGTCCTGGCCACCGGCGCCCGGGCGAACGTGCCGACCCTCGCCGGGATGGAGCGGTCCCGACGCGAGCGGACGGTGCGCGCCGCCGATCCGGAGTCGCTCGACGCGGGCTCCCGGCCCCTCCCGGAGCGGGTGGTGGCGCTGCGCGACCTGGCCGACGCCCGGGTGGTCCGCGAGTCCGTGCGCTCCGGCGCGCGCCTCGTCGTGCTCGGGGCGGGAGTGCTCGGGATCGAGTTCGCCCTCGCGGCCGCCGAGCAGGGCGCGCAGGTGGTGGTGGTCTTCCACGGCGACATCCCGATGGCCCGCAATCTCGACACGGGCGGGGGCCGGATGCTGGCCGCGGCCGCCCGCGCGGCCGGCGTCGAGATGGTGGCGCACGCCCGGTCCGAGAGCGTCCTGCTCGCGCACGACGACCGCGGCCGTGCGCACTTCCAGGCGCTCGTCTGCGCTGACGGCAAGCAGATCGAGGGGGATCTGCTGGTGCTCTCGTGCGGTGTCGGTGCGCGGGTCGAGCTGGCCGCGGGCGCGGAGCTCGCCGTCTCGACCGGGATCCTGGTCGATGAGCAGCTGCGCAGCTGGAGCGACCCGGACGTCTTCGCGATCGGCGACTGCGCGCACGTCGCCCCCCGCGGCTCGGCCCTGCCCGACGGCCGCGTGCCCGGCGGACCGAGCGGACTGATCGGTCCGGGATGGGAGCAGGCGGACCGGCTCGCAGCGCGGATCCGGGCGGAGGCGGAGGGCCGCTGCGGCGAGGAGCGCGTCCCCGACGCCCGACCGGCGGTCGTGATGCTGAAGGCCGAGGGCGTCGACCTCGTGGCAGGAGGCGACGTGGCCCCGGAGCCGTGGGACCCGCACCGCCCGGGCGAGGAGCACCTCGAGGTGACGCTGTGGGCTGACCCCGCCCGCGGCGGCTACGCCAAGCTCGTGACCGCAGGAGGAGTGCTGCGCGGGTTCGTCTCGGTGGGTCTGCCCCGGGTCGGCGCCGAGCTCAGCCTCCTCTTCGAGCGGGGCTCGGAGCTGCCGGCGGACCGGTCGAGCCTCCTGCGTCTGGACGCCCCGGATGCGGGCGCCGCGGCGACCGGCGATCCGTTCGCCCCCGATGCCACGGTCTGCTGGTGCAACGGCGTGACGGCGGCGGTGATCACCGATGCGGCTGCGGCGGGACACGGGACGGTCGCCTGCGTCGGGCGGGCGACCCGCGCCGGCACGGGCTGCGGCGGCTGCACCGGTCGTATCGCCGAGCTGCTCGCGCGGACGGCGGTCCCCGCCTGATCGCCGCGAGGACCGGGCCTCGCCGCCTCAGCGGTCGAGCGCCTCCGCGAGGCGCCGGGTGACCGCCCGCAGTTCGAGCTCGGCCCCGCGGACGCGCTCGTCGAGAGCCGCCGCGGTGTCGGCGGCCTGCTCGGCGGCCGCCGCACCCGCCGCCTCGGACGAGGCTCGGTCGGCCGCGACCGACGCGCTGAGCTCGTCCAGCGCCTCCCGGAGGCCCGCCGACTCGTCGCGCAGCACGGAGACGTCGCCCTGCACCGCACTCAGCTCGCCGCGGAGCCCCGCCACCTCGTCGCGCAGGGCCGCCGTCTCGGCGCGCAGCTCCTCCGTGCGCAGCCGCGCCTGCTCGAACCAGGGGGCGACCAGCCGGTGCACCGCGTCGCGGAGCACGACGCCGCCGCGGCCGAGCCGGGTGGGCGCGGAGCCGGGGTCCTGGAGGAAGTCGTGGTCAGTGGTCATCGTCGTGGTCCCGTCCGGAGAAGCGGCGGTGGAGCACGTCCATCGCCCGCAGATCCTTGTCCATGATGTCGGCCTCGAGGGTGGTGTCGGCGAGGCGGTCGGCGAGGCCAGGCCGGGAGCGGCGCTCGAGCGAGGCCTCGATCAGCTCGACGGAGCGCTCGAACGAGAGCGGTCCGCGCGCCGCGGCCCGGCCCCGCCGACCGAGCGCCTCGAGGTCCACCGCCCCGCTCGCCACGTCCCGCATCGCCTCGAGGAGCGCCGGGGCGGAGCGGGTGATCTTGATGCAGTCGACCCCGTCGATGAGGAACTCCGCGACTCCGCTGGCCGCCGTCACGATCGGCACGGCGCCCGCCGCGGCCGCCTCGACCGGCGCGACGCCGAACGCCTCTCCGGCCCAGGTCGGGAAGAGGAACGCGTCGGCGCGGCCGTGCGCGGCGAGCACCTCGGCGTGGGGCGTCGGTCCGTGGAACTCGACCAGGCCGTCCAGGCCCGCCTCGTCCGCCCGGGCGCGCCAGCCGTCCACGTCTCCGTCGCCGTAGAGGTCCACGCGGAAGTCGCGGGTCTCCTCCGCGAGAGACGCCGCCGCCTCCAGCACCAGCCCGACGCCCTTGTGCTCGCCGAGCGACGCGGCGAACGTGAACCGGGTGGTCCCGCCCTCGCGGTAGCGCCGCGGCTCCGCGGTGTCGGGGGAAACGGACACTCCCCGCCCGATCACCTCGACCTCGCCCAGGCTCAGCCCGCCGGCCTCGATCGCGTCGACGAGCGAGCGGCTGACCGCGACGATCTCGCCGCGGTCGAAGTGGTCGGGGGCCTGGGCGCCGTAGACGCGGAGCACGCGCTCGGGCAGCCCGTCGACCAGGGCGTTCGGGATGCGGTCGCCGAGGTTCCACATCCACGGGGCCTCCACCGCCCGCAGCAGGTCGATCAGCGCGAGGCCGCCGATCCCGAGCAGGTTGAAGGCCACCACGTGGGTCGGCGCGAAGTCGCGCAGCTCCTCGAGCAGGATGCGGGTGTTCTCGAACCGCGAGACGGCGCTCTCGTGGTGCAGCAGCTGAGCGATCTCGCCGCCGGTCTGCGGCAGCGGGAAGTAGGTGCGCAGGCTGAGCGTGCGGTGCACCTCGACGCCCGAGGGCTCCGGCGGCAGGTAGGTCGGCGTGGTCAGCACGCGCACGGTGTGGCCGCGGGCCGCCATCGCCTCCGCGACGCGCGCACAGGTCATCTCGTATCCGCCGAGCACCTGCGGCGGGTAGAGGTTGCTCACGAACAGCAGGCGCATCACCGCACCTCCCCTCTCGCGGAGGCGTCCGCCGCGATCCGCGCCGTCACCTCAAGCGTGTAGGCCGCGCGGGCCTGGCGGTCATTGCCGCCGTCCCAGTAGTTGACGAGGTAGAGCCCGGACTGCTGCGTGCGCGGCACGAACGGGAACAGCTGGGCCCGGGGCTCGATCTGCGCGATCCGGTAGCCGGCGTCGACCGCGCGCACGTGCAGCCAGATGTCGTCGGCGTCCGGGGCGATCTCGCGGAACGCGTCCCCGTGCGCGGCGATCTCGCCGAGGAGCGGGGCGGGCAGCAGCTGCCCGGAGACGGAGGTGCCGAAGACGTCGGTCGACGCGCGCGTGTCGGCGACCGGCGTCCAGCTCGTGTACGGAGCCACGGCGCCGTCGACGATCCCCACCCGGTGGGCGCGGTAGCAGAGCACGGTCTCGCGTGGGTAGCGCGAGCGGGCGTCGAGCAGGCCCCTCAGCCAGGTGCGCGGGTACACGATGTCGTCGTCGGAGGTGACGAGGTCGCGCTCCCCCGCCCGGCCCGAGAGCAGGTGCGGGTAGTACTTCGTGTGCACGCGGTAGCCGTCGACCAGGCGGATCTCGACGCCGCGGCGGCGGAGGCGTCGCAGCGGCGCGGGCAGGTCGGCGTGCAGGGCCGGGTCGTCGAGCCAGAGCACCAGGCGCGCGGGCCGGGCGTCGCCGCGGGCGATGGACTCGAGCGCCACGTGGACCCGCTGCAGCCGCTCGCCGTGCGTGGTCATCGTCACCACGACCTCGCCCGCCGGATCGACCGCGGAGCGGCGGGAGAAGCGGTTGGCCAGGTCGAGCAGCAGCAGCTCGCGCCGGAGCGCGGGCGAGGGGTGGTCGATCGGCCGGGCGGCGATCACGGCGGCGCGGCGCTCCGAGAGGCGCTGAGGGGCGGAGCGGACGACCCGGGCCGCGGAGCGCAGCCGCGTGCGGGGGCGGACACGACGGCCCAGCGCCGCGAGGCGCGTGCGGGGCCGGACGCGCCGGCCGACGGCGGCGAGAGCGGGATGCATCGGTCCAGGTTAGCCGGAGGCGCCCGGGCGCCCTGCGCCGGTCAGGGCTCGTCGACGACCGCGAAGGCCCGCACCGGGAAGGTCCCGAAGCCCCGCACCTTCGGCGGCACGGCGGTGAAGCGCGCCCCTGTCGCCGGCAGCCCGCCGAGGCCGGTGAGGTGCTCGACGACGTGCACTCCCGCGGCGAGGAGGGCCGAGTGTGCGGGCCGCGATCCGCCCGACTCCGTGTCGTCGATGTTCACCGAGTCGATGCCGACCAGCACCGCGCCGGCGGCGACGAGCGCCTCCGCCGCCTCGCCGCTGAGGAAGGGAGCGCCCCTGCCGTACCCGGGCGTGGCGAAGCGCGCGTCCCAGCCGGTGCGGAGAAGGACGGCGGCGCCGCGGACGTCGAGTCCCGCGACCGCGTCCGCACTGATGCCCCGTCCGGTGGCTCCGGTCGCGTCGACCACGACGGCAGGCAGATCGACCAGCGTCTCGAGGCGGAGAGCGGCGAGATCGGCTCCTCCCTCGTAGCGGTGGAACGGGCTGTCGAGGTAGGTGCCCGTGTTGCCGATCATCTCGATGACGTCCATCGCGAACTCGGTGCCGGGCGCGTAGGAGGCGCGGGACTCCTTACGCGTGAGGTGTGGCCGGATGCGCGGAGCGGGCAGGCCCGGGTAGGTCACCAGCCCGTCCGCGACGGTGTGGCTGAGGTCGACGAAGCGGCGCGAGGAGGTCATGCGCCCGATCCTGGCAGGGGCCGGATCGGGCGCACCATCGAGATGCCGCCCCGCGGGGCGGCGTTCCCGCCTCTACTTCTTCGGCAGCGCCGCCGACAGGTCCGCGATCAGGTCGGACGAGTCCTCGAGGCCCACCGAGAGGCGCACCAGCGACTCCGAGACCTCCAGCGGCGTGCCCTTCACCGACGCGTGCGTCATCTCGCTCGGGTAGCCGATCAGCGACTCGACGCCGCCCAGTGACTCCGCGAGCTGGAACAGCTCGGTCGACTCGGCGAACTTCCGGGCCGCGCGCGGCGTCGCGAGCTCGAGCGAGAGCATCCCGCCGAACCGCGACATCTGGCGCTTCGCCAGCTCGTGGCCGGGGTGCGAGGGCAGGCCCGGGTAGTGCACGGCCGTCACCGCCGGGTGCTCGACGAGGAACTCGGCGACCGCCTGCGCGTTGACGGAGTGGCGCTCCATCCGCACCCCGAGGGTCTTGATGCCGCGGACCGTGAGCCACGCGTCCATCGGGCCCGAGATCGCTCCGACCGCGAACTGCAGGAACGCGATCTTCTCGGCCAGCGGCCCCGAGCGCAGGGCGAGCGCGCCGCCGACGACGTCCGAGTGGCCGCCGAGGTACTTCGTGGTCGAGTGCACGACCACGTCGGCACCGAGGGCCAGCGGCTGCTGCAGGGCGGAGGAGGCGAAGGTGTTGTCGACGACGACGATCAGGTCGTGCGCGTGGGCCAGGTCGGCGAGCTCGGCGATGTCGCTGATGGTCATCAGCGGGTTCGACGGGGTCTCGACCCAGAGCATCTTCGTCTCGCCGGGGACGATCGCCCGCTGCACCTCGCGGAGGTTCGACATGTCGACGGCCGTGTTGCGCACGCCCCAGGCGCTGTGCACCCGGTCGATCAGGCGGTGGCTGCCGCCGTACGCGTCATTGCCCAGGACGACGTGGTCGCCGGGCGCGAGGGCGGCGCGCAGCAGGGTGTCCTCGGCGGCGAGGCCGGAGGAGAAGGAGTAGGCGACGTCGGCGCCCTCGAGCGAGGCGATGAGCTCCTGGAGCGAGTCGCGCGTCGGGTTCGCCGAGCGGGCGTACTCGTAGCCGCCCCGGAGACCGCCGATGCCGTCCTGGACGAACGTGGAGGTCATGTAGACGGGCGGCACGACCGCGCCGGTGGTCGGATCGAACTCCTGGCCGGCGTGGATGGCGCGGGTGTCGAAGTGCTGCTTCTTGGGCATGGTGCGGGCTCCCTGGGTCGGAGGTGCGGAGGCGGCGGCCGTCAGGCCGTGGCGTAGGTGAGGAGGTCCTGTCGGGTGATCACCGCGACGGGCTTGCCCTCGTCGGTGACGAGGAGGGCGCTGCGCTCGGTGAGCGCGGCGCGGGCGGCGGTGATGCTCTCGCCGAGCCCGATCAGCGCGAGCGCGTCGCCCACGCAGTCGCCGAGCGGGTCGTTCATCGAGGCGGATCCGGCGAAGACGCGGTCGAGCAGCTCGCGCTCGTCGACGGCTCCGACGACCTCGCCCATCACGACCGGCGGCTCGGCGGTCAGCACCGGGAGCTGCGAGACGCCGTACTCGGTCATGATGCCGATCGCGTCGCGGATCGTGTCGGTCGGGTGAGCGTGCACGAGCGCCGGGAGGTCGGCCTGCCCGCTCGCCGCCCTGGCGCGGAGCACGTCGCGGACGGTGCCCTCGTCGCGCATCTCGAGGAAGCCGTAGGAGCGCATCCAGCGGTCGTTGAAGATCTTGCCGAGGTAGCCGCGCCCGCCGTCCGGCAGGAGCACGACGACCACGTCGTCCGGCCCGAGACCTGCGGCGGCCTTGAGCGCGACGGAGACGGCGAGCCCGCTCGATCCGCCGACGAGCAGCCCCTCCTCGCGGGCGAGGCGGCGGGTCATCGCGAACGACTCGGCGTCGCTGGAGGCGATGATCCGGTCGACCACGCTCGGGTCGTACGCGCTCGGCCAGAAGTCCTCGCCGACGCCCTCCGTCAGGTACGGGCGACCGCCGCCGCCCGAGTAGACGGAGCCCTCGGGGTCGGCGCCGACGATCTGCACGCGGCCCTCCGACACCTCCTTGAGGTAGCGGCCGACGCCGCTGATGGTGCCGCCCGTGCCGACTCCCGCGACGAAGTGGGTGAGCCGACCGGCGGTGTCGCGCCAGATCTCGGGGCCCGTGGTCTCGTAGTGGCTGAGCGGTCCGTTGAGGTTCGCGTACTGGTTGGGCTTGAAGGCGCCGGGGATCTCGCGGGCGAGGCGGTCCGAGACGGAGTAGTAGGAGGCGGGGTCCTCCGGAGCGACGGCCGTCGGCGTCACGACGATCTCGGCCCCGTAGGCGGTGAGGACGTTGCGCTTGTCCTCCCCCACCTTGTCCGGCAGCACGAACACGCAGCGGTAGCCGCGCTGCTGCGCGACGAGGGCGAGGCCGATGCCGGTGTTGCCGCTGGTCGGCTCCACGACGGTGCCGCCGGGCTTCAGCAGCCCGTCGCGCTCGGCGGCGTCGATGATGCGGGTCGCGATGCGGTCCTTCGACGAGCCGCCGGGGTTCAGGTACTCGACCTTGACCAGCACGGTCGCCTGCACGCCCGCCGCGACCGGGCCCAGCTTCACCAGCGGGGTGTCGCCGATGAGGTCGAGGACCGAATCGGCGTAGGCCATCCCGGTCTCCGGGCGTGCGGGAAGGGCGCGATCCAGGCTCATCCCGCCAGCGTAGCAACCGGCTCCCGGCGTGTGACGGGGGTGGGCGGAGGCACAGGGAGCGGTCTCGGGCGGGGAGTGCCGCCGGTCGCGCCGGTGCCCTATCGTGGGGGTCCGCGAGCGCCGCCGTCGACCCGGAACGGACCCCGAATGACCTCACCGATCGCCGCACCGCCGCGGCGTCCGGCCGACATCCACCTCCTCCGCCTGCTCGGCCCGGCGCTGGTCGCCGGAGTCGCCTACCTCGACCCGGGCAACGTCGCCAGCAACATGACGGCCGGCGCCCGGTTCGGCTACCTCCTGGTCTGGGTGGTGGTGCTCGGCAACCTGATGGCCTGGCTCATCCAGTACCTCTCGGCGAAGCTCGGCCTGATGACCGGCCGCAGCCTCCCGGAGCTGCTCGGCGACCGCCTGCGCGGCCGCTGGGGCCGCCGGGCCTACTGGCTGCAGGCCGAGACGGTCGCGATGGCGACCGACCTGGCCGAGGTGATCGGCGGCGCGATCGCGCTCAACCTGCTCTTCGGACTGCCGCTGCTGGCCGGCGGCGTGGTCACCGGCGCGGTCTCGCTGGTGCTGCTGCTCGTGCAGACGCGGGGCGGGGCGCAGCCGTTCGAGCGGGTGATCACGGCGCTGATGGTGCTGATCGCCGTCGGCTTCACGGTCGGCGTGGTCGTCGATCCCCCGGACGCGGGCGCGACCGTCGCCGGTCTCGTGCCGCGCTTCGAGGGCTCGGAGTCGGTGCTGCTCGCCGCCTCGATCCTCGGCGCGACCGTCATGCCCCACGCGATCTACGCCCACTCCGCGCTCGCCCGCGACCGCTTCGGCCACGTCGAGGGCGTCGGCGCGCGCCGGAGGATCCTGGTCGCCACCCGGATCGACGTGACGGTCGCCCTCGCCATCGCCGGCACCGTGAACCTCGCGATCCTGCTCCTCGCCGCGCACTCCCTCGCGGGAGTCGCCGGGACCGACAGCCTCGAGGGCGCCCATGCGGCCATCGGAGCGGCGCTCGGACCGGTGGTCGCGACCCTGTTCGCCGTCGGCCTGCTCGCCTCCGGCCTCGCCTCGACCTCGGTCGGCGCGTACGCGGGGGCCGAGATCATGCACGGTCTGCTCCAGGTGCGGGTGCCGCTCGTCGCCCGTCGTCTGGTCACGCTGATCCCGGCGCTCCTGGTGCTCGCGATCGGCTTCGACCCGACGCGCGCGCTGGTGCTCAGCCAGGTGGTCCTGTCGTTCGGCATCCCCTTCGCGCTCGTGCCGCTCGTGATCCTGACCCGCGACCGCAGCCTGATGGGCGACCAGACGAACCGCTGGTTCACCACCCTCGCCGCCGCCCTGGCCGCCGTCTTCCTCATCGTCCTGAACGGCCTGCTGCTCTGGCTCACCTTCGCCCCTTGAGCGGAGCGGCGGCGCGCCGTCCCACTCCTCCGCGGCCTCCTCTCCCGCTGATCGAGCGGCCCGCTCCGCGGGCGTGTCGAGATCCCCCTGACCGCGCATTGATCCGATCCGAAGCCTCGCTCGTTATCCTCTGAGAGCGCCTCTCAGGCGCCTGCGCCCGCCCCAGGCGCCTTCCGCCCTCAGAACGAGAGACGCCGCCGTGGCCAAAGACACGATGTCCGCCAAGAACCGCGCCCGACAGGAGAAGCTCGAGGCCTACAAGCGCGAGCAGGACCGCCGCAAGCGCGGCTCCCGCATCTGGATCTGGTCGCTGTCGGCCCTGGCCGTCCTCGCGGTCGGCGGGATCGTCGCGGTCACCGTCTTCGGGAACCAGCAGATCGTCGAGGCGCGCGAGATCGACGGCCTGCAGACCTTCGACAACGACGCCACCCACGTCGCCGGCGCCGTCGACTACCCGCAGACCCCGCCGGCGGGCGGCCCGCACAACGCCGTGTGGATGAACTGCGGCGTCTACGACGAGCCCGTCCCGAACGAGAACGCGGTGCACGACCTCGAGCACGGCGCCGTCTGGGCCACCTACGACCCCGAGCTCCCGCAGAGCGAGGTCGACGCGCTGATCGCCGCGATGCCCGACACCTACTCCGTCGTCTCGCCCTACGAGGGCCTCGAGTCGCCCATCGTGCTGAGCGCCTGGGACGCCCAGGTCGCGATCGACTCGCCCGAGGACCCCCGCATCGACGCCTTCGTCGAGCGCTTCTGGCAGTCCTCGAGCGCTCCGGAGCCCGGCGCCCCCTGCACCGGAGGGATCGATGCGCCCGGCAAGCAGTAGGGGCCGGATCCTCGTCGCCGCGGTCGCCGTGGTCGCGCTCCTCCTCGGGGCGGCCGGCGGCTACCTCTTCGGCGCGCTCGCCCCGTTCGCCTCCGCGGCGACGCCCTCGAGCGCCAGCGCCGAAGCGGGCTTCGCGCGCGACATGCAGGTGCACCACCTGCAGGGCGCCGAGCTGGCGATGATCGCCCGCGAGCGCAGCGCCGACGACGAGGTCCTCACCGTCTCGAAGGACATCCTGCTCACCCAGCAGCAGCAGGCCGGGCAGCTCTTCGGCTGGCTGAACTCGTGGGGCCTGCCGCAGGCTGCTCCGGAGCCCTCGATGACCTGGATGGGCCGGCCGACCCTGGCCGGAGCCGCCGACGAGCACTCGTCGATGGGGATGGGGACCGAGGACGGCGTCGTGCCGGCGAGCATGCCCGGTCTCGCGACACCGGACCAGATCACCGCCCTCAGCAGCGCGTCGGGCCGCGACTTCGACCGGATGTTCCTCGAGCTGATGATCGCCCACCACCGCGGCGCGATCGACATGGCCGAGGCGCTGCTCGCCCGGAGCCGCGTGACGGTCGCCACCGACTTCGCCTCCTCCGTCGTGAAGGCCCAGGAGGCCGAGATCTCGCTGATGGAGCAGATGCTCGAGGACCGCCCGGCGGAGTGACCGCCTCCGGCGCGGGCGATGGCGGCTGAGAGCGATGCGCCTCCCCCACCGGGGCAGGGCGCGTGCTCTCCGCCGACGTCGTGCACGGAGCCCGGCGACTCAGACGGCGCCGGCTGCGAGTAGCGCCGCGGGGGGCCGCGGCCGCCGATCCGCGGCTCAGCCCTGGAGGGCCGACTCCGTCTGCTGCGCGTAGAGCGAGGCGTAGAGGCCGCCGAGGCCGAGCAGCTCGCGGTGGGTGCCCGATTCGACGATCCGGCCGCCCTCGACGACGTGGATGACGTCGGCCGACACGATGGTCGAGAGCCGGTGGGCGATCGCGATGGTGGTGCGGCCGCGGGCGGCGTCGTCGAGCGCGGTCTGGACGATCCGCTCCGAGACGGTGTCGAGGGCGCTGGTCGCCTCGTCGAGGATGAGGACCGCCGGGTCCTTCAACAGGACGCGTGCGATCGCGAGCCGCTGCTTCTCGCCTCCGGAGAGCCGGTAGCCGCGCTCGCCGACCAGTGTGTCGTAGCCGTCGGGGAACGACGTGATCGTCGCGTGGATGTTCGCGGCGCGGGCGGCCGCCTCCAGCTCCTCCTGCGTCGCGTCCGGGCGGGCGTAGCGGAGGTTGTCGCCGATCGTCGCGTGGAAGAGGTAGGTCTCCTGGCTGACGATGCCGATGTGCGAGACGAGCGACTCCTGCCGCAGCTCGCGCACGTCGGTGCCGGCGAAGCGCACCGCTCCCCCGGCCACGTCGTAGAGGCGCGGGACGAGGTACGAGATGGTGGTCTTGCCCGCGCCGGAGGGACCGACGAAGGCGACGAACTGGCCCGGCTCGATCGCGACCGAGACGTGGTCGAGCGTCGGGCGCGCGTCCTCCGCCTGGTCGGGGTAGCGGAACACGACGTCGTCGAGCTCGACCCGGCCGAGCTCGCCCGAGACCTCGCGTGCATCTGCCCGGTCCGTGATCGCCGGGCGCAGGTCCAGGTACTCGAAGATGCGGGCGAACAGCGCTCCGGCCGTCTGCAGGTCGAGCGCGACGCGCATCAGGCCCAGGAGCGGCCACATCAGGCGCGCCTGCACGGTGGTGAAGGCCACGACGGTCCCGGCGGTGACGGTGGTGCCGCCGAGGATCAGCCAGGCGGCCACGAGGTACACGATCACGGGGATGACGGAGAGGAAGATCTGCACCATCGCGAAGAACCACTGGCCGGACATCTGCTGCCGCACCTGGAGCTCGATCTGGCGGCCGTTCTCGTCGGCGTAGCGCGTCACCTCCGACTCCTGGCGGCCGAAGCTCTTGGCCAGGAGGATGCCCGAGACGCTCAGGGTCTCCTGGGTGATCGCGGTCATCTCGGACAGCGACTCCTGCGTCTTCGTCGCGATGCGCGCCCTCACCTGGCCGACGCGGCGCTGGGCCACGACGAGCACCGGAGTGAGGACGAGGGCGACGATCGTCATCTGCCACGAGAGCAGGAGCATCGCGACGACGGCCGCGATCACGGTGACGGTGTTGCCGAGCACGCTCGAGACGGTGTTCGTCAGCACGTTGGCCACGCCGCCCACGTCGTTGGCGAGGCGCGACTGGATGACGCCGGTGCGGGTGCGGGTGAAGAAGCCGAGCTCCATCGCCTGCAGGTGGCGGAAGAGGCGGATGCGC
>NZ_PSVU01000004.1:0-101464 GCF_002932515.1 Rathayibacter sp. AY1D5 | reverse complement strand
GGCCACGGGGGCGAGGTCCTCCGCCGTCAGAGTCGCCCCGGCCGCCTCGGCGTCCGCGGCCCGACCGGCGAGGAGTGCGCCGAGCACGCCGCCGAGGACGTCGCCGCTGCCCGCGGTCGCCAGCCAGGGCGTGGATCCGGAGACCTCGAGCTCGACGCCGCCCGCGACGACGTGGGTGGTGCCGCCCTTGAGGAGCACGCAGACTCCGAGGCGGTCCGCCGCCCGGCGCGCCCACTCCCCCGGGGCCTCGGCGATCGTCGCGGCGTCCGCGTCCAGACCCGCTCGGCCGAGCACTCCGGCGAGCTCGCGGTAGTGCGGCGTGATGACGACCGGGCCTGCGGCCTCGTCGATCAGGTCGAGCGCGCCCGCGTCGAGCACCACCGGGACTTCCGAGTGCAGCTGCTCGATCAGGGTGCGCCGCTCCTCGTCGCTGCGGTCCTCGGCGCTGGTGCCGGAGCCGACGAGCCAGGCCTGCACGCGTCCCACCGCGGTTACGACCTCCGGCCGCCGGGCGAGCACCAGTCCCGCGGGCCGCTCCGGTCCGAGGTAGCGGACCATGCCGACTCCCGTCCGCACCGCCGCCTCGACGCCGAGCACCGCCGCTCCCGGGTACCGCTCCGACCCGGTCGCGATCCCCAGCACCCCGCGCGTGTACTTGTCGTCGTCCTCCCGCGGCACCCTGATGCTCCGCGCCGCCTCCGCCGTCCCGACCCGCTCACCCATCCCGCCACCCTACGTCGCCCTGCGACCGAGCCGCCCGGTGCCGGCGCAGCCGCACTGATGCCGGCGCGGCGCACTGGTGCCGGCGCAGCCGCACCCCTCTCCCCTTTCTCCAGGGGGGCGCGTGTGCTGGAGGGGGCAGTCGCAAGGCGAAGGAGGAAGCGGTACCGGCGGTACCGCGCCCGACGACAACGCCGCGAACGCCCCCTCCAGCACCCGCGGGCGCGGGCCGAGGAGGGGTCGGATGCAAGGCGGAGGAGGAAGCGATACCGGCGGTATCGCGCCCGACGACAACGCCGCAGACGGCCCCTCCGCGGCCCGCGCCTAGCGGCGGGTGGCGTCGTCGACTTCGCCGACGAGCTCCTCGATGATGTCCTCGAGGAACAGCACTCCGGTGGCGCGGCCCTGCTCGTCGAACGCCCGGGCGAGGTGGGCGCCGGTGCGCCGCATGATCGCGAGGGCGTCCTCGAGGTCGGTGGCCTCGAAGATCGAGGCGAGCTGGCGGATGCGCTTGGCGGGGACGGGGAGGCGGAACTTGGCGCCCTCCGTGTCGCCGTCGAGGTCGAGGACGTCCTTGAGGTGGATGTAGCCCTCGGGGGTGCCGTCCTCCCCGAGGATCACGTAGCGCGAGAAGCCGTGCTTGGCGACGGCGCGCTCGACGTCGGCGGGGGTCGCTCCGCTGGGGAGGCTGACGATCCCGTCGAGGGGCAGGGCGACGTCGTGGACCTTCTTCTCGGTGAACTCGAACGCGGCGAGGAGGGTCCCGGTCGAGTCGCGGAGCGTGCCCTCGCGGGTGGACTGGTCGACGATCGTCTGCACCTCCTCGAGCGTGAAGGTGCTGTTCGCCTCGTCCTTGGGCTCCACCTTGAAGAGGCGGAGCACTCCGTTCGAGACCGCGTTGAGGGCGACGATGATCGGGCGGAGGACCCGGGCGATGGCGACGAGCGGCGGCGCCAGGAGGAGCACGGCGCGGTCGGGCATCGAGAACGAGATGTTCTTGGGGACCATCTCGCCGAGCACCACGTGCAGGAACGACACGATCAGCAGCGTGATGACGAAGGCGACGGTGCCGGAGAGCTCGTCGGGGATGCCGACGGCGTGCAGCGGCACCTCGAGCAGGTGGTGGATCGCCGGCTCACTCACGTTGAGGATCAGCAGCGAGCAGACGGTGATGCCCAGCTGCGTGGTCGCGAGCATCAGTGTGGCGTGCTCCATCGCGGCGAGCGCGGTGATCGCGCTGCGGCGTCCGCTCTCCGCGAGGGGCTCGATCTGGGAGCGGCGCGCGGAGATGACCGCGAACTCCGCTCCGACGAAGAAGGCGTTCGCGGCGAGGAGCACCACGAGCCAGGCGATTCCGGCCCAGTCACTCATCGTCGGACTCCTTCCGTCCGCGGTGTCCGCGGGCGACGTCGGCGAGCGGGTCGGGGATCCCGTCGGGATCCGCGTCGGGGTCGGGCGTGAAGCGGAGGCGGTCGATGCGGCGGCCGTCCAGGCGCTCGACGCGCAGCGAGCCGCCCTCGACGTCGACCCGGTCGCCGACGGCGGGGAGGCGGCCGAGCTCGCTCATCACGAATCCGGCGACCGTCTCGTAGGGCCCCTCCTCGGGGATGTGCACGCCGGCGCGGTCGAGGACCTCGTCGGGGCGGAGCATGCCGGGGAAGGTGGTGGAGCCGGGGAGCTTGACCACGTCGGCCCGGGAGCGGTCGTGCTCGTCGGCGACCTCGCCGACCAGCTCCTCGACCAGGTCCTCGAGCGTGGCGACGCCCGCCGTCCCGCCGTACTCGTCGACGACGACCGCGAGCTGGAAGCCGCGTCCGCGCAGCTCCGTGAGCAGCACATCGAGCTTCATGGTCTCGGGGACGCGGAGCGGCTCGGAGCGCAGCGCCGTGACCGGCACGTCGGACCTCTTGCCGCGGGGCACGGCGACGGCCTGCTTGACGTGCACGACTCCGACGATGTCGTCGATGTCGTCGTCCGTGATCGGGAAGCGCGAGAACCCGGTGGTGCGGGCGAGGTCGAGCACGTCCTGCGCGGTGCTCGCGCGCTCGACCGTCGACAGGCGCAGGCGCGGCGTCATCACGTCGCCCGCGGTGAGGGCGGAGAAGCGGAGGGTGCGCCCGAGCAGGTCGGCCGTGTCCTCCTCGAGCAGTCCGGCGCTGGCGGAGTGGCGCACGAGGCTCGAGAGCTCCTCGGCGCTGCGGGCGCCCGAGAGCTCCTCCTTCGGCTCGATGCCGACCAGGCGCAGCAGGGCGTTCGCGCTGCCGTTCAGCAGGGCGACGGCCGGGCGGAACACCGTCGTGAACGCGGTCTGCAGCGGCACGACGAGCTTCGCGGTCGCCCGCGGCAGAGCGAGGGCGAAGTTCTTGGGGACCAGCTCGCCGAGGATCATCGACAGCAGGGTCGCGATGACGATGGCGACCACCGTCATGACCGGCGCGAGCGCCTCCTCCGGGATGCCGAGTCCGCTGAACGGCTCCTGGAGCAGCGTCGAGAGGGCGGGCTCCATCGTGTAGCCGGTGAGCAGCGTCGTGAGAGTGATGCCCAGCTGCGCGCTCGAGAGGTGCGTGGAGGTGACGCGCAGGGCCGCGATGGTCATGCCCAGGCGCGTCTCGCCGCGGTCGCGACGGGCCTCGAGGTCGGCCCGGTCGAGGTTCACCAGCGCGAACTCGCTGGCGACGAAGACGCCGGTGCCCAGGGTCAGGAGCAGGCCGACGCCGAGGAGGAGCCACTCAGTTCCCACGGTGGTCGCCCCCGGTCACGAGAGGGAGGTGCGAGGAGGGCCGGACGGTGCGGGCCGGCGGAGCGGCGGCACCGGAGCGTCGAGCGGGAGTCCGAGGAGCACGGCAGTGAGCGGAACAGGCCGGATGCGCAGAGGGAGGGTCGTCCATTGTGGCGCCGAGTCTACCCGCCGCGGAGCGCCGCCGGGCGTGCTCCGACGCGGCGGCTCAGAGCCACTTCTTCCGCTTGAACACCGCGTAGAGCGCGAAGCCGAACAGCACCATCAGGCCCAGCGCCCAGGGGTAGCCGAGCCGCCAGTGCAGCTCCGGCATGTCGTCGAAGTTCATCCCGTAGATGCCGGCCACGAGCGTCGGGGCGAAGAGGATCGCCGCCCACGAGGAGATCTTGCGGACCACGTCGTTCTGGGCGAGCCCGGTCTCGGTCTGCCGGCGCGAGACGAGCGTCGAGTGCACCGTGAGCGCCTTGTCGAGGATCGCGCGCAGGGAGTCGACCGCCTCCGTCACGCGGATGGTGTGGTCGAGCACGTCGCGGAGGGAGCGGCGCAGCTCGATCCGCTCCGGCGAGGGCGAGGGCTCCCCCTCCACGGGCGTCGACTCCTGCAGCAGCTCGTGCAGCAGGGCGGTCAGCGGCTGCACCGAGCGCTGGAAGTGGATGACCTCGCGCGAGAGCCGGTAGATGCGCTCCGAGAGCCCGTCGTCCGAGCCGTCGCCGAAGAGCTGGTCCTCGATCTCGTCCACGTCGCCCTGGACGCCGAACACCACCGGCGCGTACTCGTCGACGACCTGGTCGAGGATCGCGTAGAGCACCGCTTCGGGCCCGCGGGCGAGGAGGGCCGGATCCTCCTCCAGGCGGCGGCGCACGCGGGCGAGGTCCGGGGAGTCGGCGTGCCGGATGGTGACCACGAAGTCGGGGCCGACGAAGACGTGCAGCTCGCCGAAGACGACCGTCTCGGCGGCGTCCGCGTAGCGCGCCGGCCGCAGCACGACGAAGAGCCCGTCGTCGTAGCGCTCGAGCTTGGCCCGCTGGTGCCCGCTGAGCGCGTCCTCGACAGCGAGCGGATGCAGCCCGAACTCCTCGGCGACCGCCTCGACCTCCTCGCGCGTCGGGCGGTAGAGGCCGATCCAGGCCATGCCGTGCTCGTCGCGCATCAGCTCGAAGGTGTCCTCGAGCGAGTCGGGGTTCCGGATGCGGCGGCCGTCGACGTACACGGCGTTGTCGACGATGGTCATGGGCTCGGTTCTAGCACGCGGCGCCCGCTCACCAGCTGACCGGCAGCGCCTTGCCCTCCTCGTAGCCCGCGGCCGACTGCAGGCCCACGTGCGCCCGCTCGTGGAAGTCGGCCACGCTCCGGGCGCCGGCGTAGGTGAAGGACGAGCGGACCCCCGAGGTGATCATGTCGAGCAGGTCCTCGACCGAGGGCCGCAACGGGTCGAGGTAGATGGTGGAGGAGGAGATGCCCTCGGCGAAGAGGCGCTTGCGGGCGAGCTCGTAGGCGTCGAGGCGGTCGAAGCGCTCCTGCACCGCCTTGGCCGAGGCCATGCCCCAGCTCTCCTTGTAGACCCGGCCGACCGCGTCGCTGCGCAGCTCCCCCGGCGCCTCGATCGTGCCGGCGAACCAGGAGCCGATCATCACGGAGGCGGCGCCCGCGGCCAGCGCGAGGGCGACGTCGCGCGGGTAGCGCACCCCGCCGTCCGCCCAGACGTGGGCGCCCAGCTCGTGCGCGCGCTCGGCCGTCTCGAGGACGGCCGAGAACTGCGGTCGGCCGACCGCGGTCATCATCCGCGTGGTGCACATCGCGCCGGGGCCGACGCCGACCTTGAGGATGTCCGCTCCCGCGTCGACGAGGTCGTGCACCGCGTCGGCCGTGACGACGTTGCCCGCCGCGATCGGCACTCCGAGATCGAGCGCGGAGACCGTCCGGAGCGCCCGGAGCATCCCCTCCTGGTGGCCGTGCGCGGTGTCGAGGACGAGGACGTCGACGCCCGCGGAGACGAGCGCGCGCGCCTTCGCCTCGACGTCGCCGTTGATGCCGATCGCCGCCGCGACGCGCAGACGCCCGTCCGCGTCGAGCGCCGGGTCGTAGACGGTGGAGCGGAGGGCGCCGGTGCGCGACAGCGTGCCGACCAGGGCGCCGTGGTGCAGCACGGGGGCGAAGTCGAGGTCGGCGGCCACCATGAGGTCGAAGGCGGCCCGCGCGGTGGGCACGTCGTCGGCGTCGATCGAGGGGGTGGCGGAGTGCACCAGGTCGCCCAGGCGCGCGTCCGGCAGCGCGGTCGCCAGGCGCGCGGCCGGGACGCAGCCGAGGATCGCGCCGCCCTCCTCCTGCACCACGAAGCCGTGGCCGGCGACGGCCGGCAGGATGCGCAGCGCCTCCTCCACGGTCGTCGCCGGCGAGGCGGTGAGGGCGCCGGAGAAGGCGACCGGCTGGCGCTTCACCCAGCGGATCGCGGCGTCCAGCGCCTGCAGGGGCATGTCCTGCGGGAGGACGCCGAGCCCGCCCCGGCGCGCGAGCGTCGCTGCGAGGCGCTGACCGGTGACCGAGTTCATGTTGGAGGAGACGACGGGGATCGTCGCCCCGGTGCCGTCGCCCGGGGCGAGCGAGACGTCGAGGCGGCTCGTCACCGACGAGCGGCCGGGGACGAGGAAGACGTCCGAGTAGGTGAGGTCGCCTGAGGGTCTTCCGCCGGAGAAACGCATGGGGGAAACGCTACTCCGGCGCGGCCCCGGGTCGGCCGTGCAGGGAACGGGGCTAGGCTTGGCGACCGGGACGGGACCAGGCGACGGCACCGGTTCCCGCTGGTGCGAGGACGACCTCCTCCGCCGCGGTGGCAGGCGCCGAGGGATGCGACGGGCCCGTCCGGATGATCGAGGACGAATCAACGGAGAGAGTGGGCGATCGGCTGTGTCGAGCCAGTTGACCGGAGCAGGAACAGAGCAGGGCGCGGAGGACTTCGGAGCCAACGAGTGGCTCGTGGAGGAGCTGTACGAGCAGTACAGCGCCGACCGCGCCTCGGTGGACGAGTCCTGGTGGCCCATCCTGGAGCGCTACGGCGCCCAGCTCGCGAACTCCGGCAAGGACGCTCCGGCTCCGGCTCCCGCCGCGGCCCCCGCGCCCGCCGCCTCGAAGCCCGCCGCTGCCGCCGAACGCGTCTCGTCGAGCGGCGGAGGCGCCGTGACCCATCCCGCCGCGGCCTCCTCCTCCGAGTCGACCCCCGCCTCCCGCACCACGTCGAAGCAGCCGAAGGCGCAGCCGATCCCGGCCGACGCTCCGGTGAGCAAGCCCTCCGCCGAGGACTCGACGCCGGACGAGGACGTCGTCACCCCGCTCCGCGGCATGGCGAAGAGCCTCGCGACCAACATGGACGCCAGCCTCAGCATCCCCACCGCGACGAGCGTCCGCACGATCCCGGCGAAGCTGATGATCGACAACCGCATCGTCATCAACAACCACCTGCGCCGCACCCGCGGCGGCAAGGTCTCGTTCACGCACCTGATCGGCTGGGCGCTCATCCGCGCGCTCAAGGACTTCCCGAGCCAGAACGTGTTCTACGACGAGGTCGACGGCAAGCCCGCGGTCGTCGCCCCGGCGCACGTCAACCTCGGCATCGCGATCGACATGCCCAAGCCCGACGGCACGCGCGCCCTGCTCGTGCCGAGCATCAAGCGCGCCGACACGCTGAGCTTCACGGCCTACCTCTCGGCCTACGAGGACCTGGTCAAGCGCGCGCGCGGCAACAAGCTCGTCGCCGGCGACTTCGCGGGCACCACGCTCTCGCTGACGAACCCCGGCGGCATCGGCACGGTCCACTCCGTCCCCCGCCTGATGAAGGGCCAGGGCTGCATCATCGGAGCCGGCGCCCTCGAGTACCCGGCGGAGTTCCAGGGCGCGTCCGAGAAGACGCTGGTCGAGCTGGGCATCGGCAAGACCATCACCCTGACCTCGACCTACGACCACCGCGTCATCCAGGGCGCCGGCTCGGGCGAGTTCCTCAAGATCGTGCACGAGCTCCTGCTCGGCGGCCGCGGCTTCTACGAGGACATCTTCGCCGCGCTGCGCATCCCCTACGACCCGATCCACTGGTCCACGGACATCGCCGTCGACCTCGCCGAGCGCGTCTCCAAGACCGCCCGCGTGCAGGAGCTCATCAACTCGTTCCGCGTCCGCGGGCACCTGATGGCCGACGTCGACCCGCTGGAGTACGTGCAGCGCTCGCACCCCGACCTCGCCATCGAGAGCCACGGCCTCACCTTCTGGGACCTCGACCGCGAGTTCGTCACGGACGGCTTCGGCGGCAAGCGCCAGCTCAAGCTGCGCGACATCCTCGGGATCCTCCGCGACTCGTACTGCCGCACCGTCGGCGTCGAGTACATGCACATCCAGGACCCGGAGCAGCGCGCCTGGATGCAGCAGAAGCTCGAGCGCGGCTACGAGAAGCCGGGCCACGACGAGCAGCTGCGCATCCTGGGCAAGCTCAACGAGGCCGAGGCCTTCGAGACCTTCCTGCAGACCAAGTACGTGGGCCAGAAGCGCTTCTCGCTCGAGGGCGGGGAGTCGCTCATCGCGCTGCTCGACGCCGTCCTGCAGGGCGCGGCCGACGAGCACCTCGACGAGGTCGCGATCGGCATGGCCCACCGCGGCCGCCTGAACGTGCTGACCAACATCGCCGGCAAGACCTACGGCCAGATCTTCCGCGAGTTCGAGGGCACCCAGGATCCGCGCACGGTCCAGGGCTCCGGAGACGTGAAGTACCATCTCGGCACCGAGGGCACCTTCCGCGGCGCGGCGGGCGAGGAGATCCCGGTCTACCTGGCAGCGAACCCCTCGCACCTCGAGGCCGTGAACGGCGTGCTCGAGGGCATCGTCCGCGCCAAGCAGGACCGCAAGCCCATCGGCACCTTCACCACGCTGCCGATCCTCGTGCACGGCGACGCCGCGATGGCGGGCCAGGGCGTGGTGGTCGAGACCCTGCAGATGTCGCAGCTGCGCGCGTACCGCACCGGCGGCACGATCCACATCAACATCAACAACCAGGTCGGGTTCACGACTCCCCCTCACGAGGCCCGCACCTCGATCTACTCGACCGACGGCGCGAAGACGATCCAGGCGCCGATCTTCCACGTGAACGGCGACGACCCCGAGGCGGTCGTCCACGTCGGGCAGCTCGCGTTCGAGTACCGCCAGCGGTTCCACCGCGACGTGGTCATCGACCTGATCTGCTACCGCCGGCGCGGGCACAACGAGGGCGACGACCCCTCGATGACCCAGCCGCTGATGTACAGCCTGATCGAGGCCAAGCGCTCTGTCCGCAAGCTCTACACCGAGGCGCTCGTCGGCCGCGGCGACATCACCGAGGAGGAGTACGACCGCGCCCACCAGGACTTCCAGGACCGCCTGGAGCGTGCGTTCGCCGAGACCCACGCCGCGCAGACCGGCGCGATCCCCGTGATCACCGCCGACGGCGACTCCGTGGCCGACCTCGAGCTGCCCGACGCGCAGCAGGGCGAGGACTACCCGGGCGAGCCCGAGGTGACCGGCGTGAAGACCGAGGTCGTGACCCGCATCGGCGACGCGTTCACGACGCCGCCCGAGGGCTTCACCGTGCACCCCAAGCTCCAGCAGCTGCTGGCGAAGCGCCAGGAGATGAGCCGCTCCGGCTCCATCGACTGGGCCTTCGGCGAGCTGCTCGCGCTCGGCTCCCTGCTCCTCGAGGACACCCCGGTGCGCCTCGTCGGCCAGGACACGCGCCGCGGGACCTTCGTCCAGCGCCACGCGGTCCTCCACGACCGCGAGAACGGCCAGGAGTGGCTGCCGCTGATGAACCTGTCCGAGCAGCAGGCCCGGCTCTGGATCTACGACTCGCTGCTCTCGGAGTACGCGGCGATGGCGTTCGAGTACGGCTACTCGGTGGAGCGGCCCGACTCGCTCGTGCTGTGGGAGGCGCAGTTCGGTGACTTCGCGAACGGCGCCCAGATCGTGATCGACGAGTTCATCTCCTCCGCCGAGCAGAAGTGGGGCCAGCGCTCGTCGCTCGTGCTCCTGCTCCCGCACGGCTACGAGGGCCAGGGCCCCGACCACTCGTCGGCGCGGATCGAGCGCTACCTGCAGATGTGCGCGGAGCGGAACATGACCGTCGCGCGACCGTCGACGCCGGCGTCCTACTTCCACCTGCTGCGCCGCCAGGCCTACTCCCGGCCCCGCCGACCGCTGATCGTCTTCACCCCGAAGGCGATGCTGCGTCTACGCGGAGCCTCGAGCCCGGTCGAGGACTTCACCTCGGGCCGCTTCCAGCCGGTGATCGACGACGCGCGGATCCAGGACGCCTCGGCCGTGAAGCGCGTCCTGCTCCACGCCGGCAAGGTCCACTACGACCTCAAGGCGGAGCTCGAGAAGAAGCCCGACGACGGCATCGCGCTGGTCCGGGTCGAGCAGTACTACCCGGCGCCGATCGAGGAGCTGCGCGGCATCGCCGAGCGCTACCCGGACGCGGAGCTCGTCTGGGTGCAGGACGAGCCCGAGAACCAGGGCGCCTGGCCGTTCATGGCCCTCGAGGTCGCTCCGAAGCTGGGCCGGTCCATGCGCGTGGTCTCGCGGCCGTCCGCGGCCTCCCCCGCGGCCGGCTCGGCCAAGCGGCACGCCTCCGAGCAGGCCGACCTGCTGTCGCGGGCGCTCACCCGCTGATCCGCGGTCCGCACGACGCGGTCGGGCCCGTCGGAACCTCGTGTTCCGGCGGGCCCGTCGCGTTGCGGGCGGACCGTGCCTGACCGCAGGCCCACAGAGACCGGCAGAAGCGCTCGCGACGTGCGGGTGCCGCGGCGACCGGAGGCCGCCGGACACGACGGAGCCCCGGCCCCTCGAGGGCCCGCGGTGCGCGGGAGATCTCGAACGGCCGGGGCTCCCCGGGTCGTGCTGCGCCTAGAGGCGGGCGGGCGCCTGGGAGTGCGCGGCGTGCTCGTCGCGGAGCATGCCGAGCACCTGGGCGCGGAGGTCCTCCGGCGCCGTCTCCTTGCACGCCCGCTGCACGGCGACCGTCAGAACCACGCCGACCTTCGCCTCGTCGGCGCAGTCGCCGCATCCCGCCATGTGCTCGCGGATGTCGGCGGCGTCCTCCTTGCACAGCTCGTTGTGGAGGTACTCCTCGAGCTCGGCCTTCGCCTTCGTGCAGCCGCTGTCGGTCATTTCGTGCTCCCGGAAGTGAATGCGGCGCGGAATCCGCGCTCGCGTGCGTAGTCGGTGAGTCGTTCGCGCAGCATGCGCCGGCCGCGGTGCAGCCGGCTCATGACGGTCCCGACGGGGGTCTTCATGATGTCCGCGATCTCCTGGTAGGAGAAGCCTTCGACATCGGCGAAGTAGACGGCGAGCCGGAAGTCCTCCGGGATCGCCTGGAGCGCCTCCTTCACCGCGGTGTCGGGGAGGTGGTCGATCGCCTCCGCCTCGGCCGAGCGGCTGGAGGTGGCCGTGGTCGACTCGGCGCCGCCCAGCTGCCAGTCCTCGAGCTCGTCGATCGCGCTCTGATAGGGCTCGCGCTGCTTCTTGCGGTACGAGTTGATGAACGTGTTCGTCAGGATGCGGTAGAGCCAGGCCTTCAGGTTGGTGCCCTGCTCGAACTGGCGGAACGCGCCGAAGGCCTTGGCGAACGTCTCCTGCACGAGGTCCTGCGCGTCGGAGGGGTTCTTCGTCATCCGCAGACCGGCCGCGTAGAGCTGGTCGATGAAGGGCAGCGCCTGCTGCTCGAAGAGGGAGCGGAGATCGACGGGAGCCTCGACCGGGGCGTCGTCCAGCGACTCCTCGACGGTCTCCACGATCGTCTGCTCCGCGTCGGCGGGCTCGGGAGCCTCGTCGGCGGGGGTGGTGCGGGGTTCGTCGTCGCGAGTCATCACGAGCGATTCTAGAGCGGCGGCGCGGCGGACGACCGGGGTTGCGGCGCGAGGGCGCCTCCGGGCGACGGGCCTGCTGCTCCGGAGGACCGGGGGTGCTGCCGTCATGCTCCGCCTCCGTCACGCTCCTGACGACGCCCTGCGCGCCGACTATCCTGACAACCGATGGTCTTCTCGCGTTATTCCGCTCCCGAGTTCGATCCGTACGGCGACGCCCGTGCGCTCCCCGGCGACGACGCCTGGCCCGCACCCCTCGCGGCCGGCGCTCTCGACGCCGAGGTCGGCCTGCCCGGCTCCAAGTCGCTGACCAACCGGGAGCTGGTGCTCGCTGCGCTGGCCGACGGGCCCTCCACGCTGCGGGCGCCGTTGCACTCCCGCGACAGCGCCCTGATGATCGAGGCGCTGCGCTCGCTCGGCACCACGATCCGGGAGTCCGGCTCGACCGGCGGCTTCGGCGCCGACCTGGTCGTGGAGCCCGCGGAGGAGCTGCTCGGCTCGACGACGATCGACTGCGGGCTCGCGGGCACCGTGATGCGCTTCGTCCCGCCGCTGGCCGGCCTCGCGCTCGGCCCCACCACCTTCGACGGCGACGCGTACGCGGCGAAGCGGCCGATGGGGGCGACGATCGCCTCCCTCCGCGCGCTCGGCGTCGACGTCGCCGACGACGGCCGCGGCGCGCTCCCCTTCACCGTCCACGGCTCCGGGGCCGTCCGGGGCGGCGACGTCGTCGTCGACGCCTCGCGGTCGAGCCAGTTCGTCTCGGCGCTCCTGCTGGCCGGCGCACGCTTCGAGGAGGGACTGCACCTGCGCCACGAGGGCAGCGCCGTCCCCTCCCGGCCCCACATCGACATGACCGTCGCCGCACTGGCGGCACGGGGCGTCGAGGTCGGCACGCCCGCCGACGGCGAGTGGACCGTCGCGCCGCAGCCCATCGCCGGCGCCGACGTGCTGATCGAGCCCGACCTCTCGAACGCCGCGCCGTTCCTCGCTGCGGCCCTCGTCACGGGCGGCCGCGTCCGGCTGCGCCACTGGCCGACCGTCACCACGCAGGTCGGGGCGCACCTCGAGCGGATCCTGCCGCTGTTCGGCGCCCGGGTCGAGCGGGACGGCGAGGACCTCGTGGTCACCGGCGGCGACGAGATCCTGGGCGTGGACCTCGATCTGTCGGAGGGAGGCGAGCTCGCCCCCGCCCTCGCCGCCCTCGCCGCGCTGGCCTCCACTCCCAGCACCCTGACCGGGATCGGCCACATCCGCCACCACGAGACGGACCGCCTCGCCGCCCTCGCCGCCGAGATCACCGGCCTCGGCGGCCGGGTCACGGAGCTCGAGGACGGTCTGCGCATCGAGCCCGCCGAGCTCCACGGCGGCCGCTGGCGCACCTACTCCGACCACCGCATGGCCCACGCCGGCGCTCTGATCGGCCTCGTGGTCCCCGGCGTGGTGATCGAGGACGTCGCGACGACAGCGAAGACCCTCCCGCAGTTCCCGGAGCTGTGGACGACCCTCGCCGGATCGGTCTGACCCGTGTCGTGGTGGACGGACAGCGGCCTCGACGCCGACGGTGCTCTCGACGACTTCGACGGGTACGACGAGTCGGACGCGCGGGTGCGCCCGAACCCGAAGGGCACGAAGCCCCGGACCAAGAACCGGCCCGCCTACGAGGACGCCGAGATCGCGATGGTGCTCGGCGTCGACCGGGGTCGCTACACGGTGATGATCGGCGACGGGACGCCCGAGGAGCACGAGTTCACGGCGGCCCGGGCCCGCGAGCTGCGGCGCCAGGCGATCGTGGCCGGCGACCGCGTCGACGTGGTCGGGGACTCCAGCGGGGACGAGGGGACGCTCGCCCGCATCGTCCGCATCCGCGAGCGGTCGACCCTCCTCCGCCGCAGCGCCGACGACACCGACGCGATCGAGCGCGTGATCGTCGCCAACGCCGACCAGATGCTCTGCGTGGTGGCCGCCGCCGACCCCGAGCCCCGGACCCGGCTGGTCGACCGCTACCTGGTCGCCGCCTTCGACGCCGGGATCACTCCGATGCTCTGCATCACCAAGACCGACCTCGCGGACCCGGCCCCGTTCCTCCGCAACTTCGAGGGGCTCGACCTCCGCGTGTTCCTCTCGAGCCAGGACGAGCCGCCGGTCGACGAGATCGCCGACGCCCTCCTCGGCCACGAGACCGTGGTCGTCGGGCACTCCGGAGTCGGCAAGTCCACCCTCGTGAACAAGCTCGTCCCGGACGCGCACCGGGCCATCGGGCGCGTCAACACCGTGACGGGCCGCGGTCGGCACACCTCGTCCTCCACCGTCTCGCTCCGCGTGGAGCGCGGCGACCGGCACGGCTGGGTCATCGACACCCCCGGCGTCCGCTCGTTCGGACTCGGCCACGTGAACACCGACAACATCCTCGGCGCGTTCACGACACTCGCCGTGATCGCCCGGGACTGCCCGCGCGGCTGCACGCACCTGCCCGACTCCCCCGACTGCGCCATCATCGAGGCGGTCGAGGGCGGACTGCTGGGCGCCAGCGGACCGGAGCGCCTCGACTCGCTCCAGCGCCTCCTGACCACCTTCGCCACGACCGACGGAAGCAGACGATGACCGACCTCTCCCCCCTCCCCGCCGAGGCGCGCCTCGCCGCCGGCGACTCCGCTCCGGAGTTCACGCTGCCGAACCAGGACGGCGAGCCCGTCTCGCTCGCGGACTACCGCGGACGGCGCGTCATCCTGTTCTTCTACCCCGAGGCCGACACCCCCGGCTGCACCACGGAGGCCTGCGACTTCCGCGACAACGCGGCGTCCCTCCGCGACTCCGGCTACGAGGTCCTCGGGATCTCGCGGGACGCCCCGGAGGCGCTGCGCCGCTGGGCCGACGCCCAGGGCATCGCGTACCCGCTGCTGAGCGACCCCGACATGACCGTGCACCGCGCGTACGCGGTGTGGGGCGAGAAGAGCCTCTACGGCAAGACCGTCGTCGGCGTGCTGCGCTCGACGTTCGTCGTCGGAGCCGAGGGAGCGCTCGAGTTCGCGCAGTACGGCGTCCGGGCGACCGGGCACGTGCAGGCGCTCCGCAAGAAGCTGAAGCTCGTCTGACCCCGGGGCGCGCGGTGCAGGTCATCGTGCGCCACCGGCTCTCGGGGTTCCGCTCATCTGCGAGCATCTCTCATGTCGACGTGAGCGGCACCGCCCGGTGCCCCGTCGGGACGAGGGGTGGTCAGGGTGCGCTCGAATGCTCGCAGGACGACGGCCGCAGCGGCGATCGCGGTCGTGGCCGCTGTACTGGCGGGCTGCACGCCACCGGAGCCGGCGCTCACCGCCGCCAGGGTGCTGCAGGCGGTGTCCGTCGCCGTCTCGTTCGACGGGGGTGTCCGTGCGATCGAGGGGACGGCCCTCGCCGTCGGCGACGACCCGTCCGACACCTCGGCGACCACCACCGTCTACAATCCCCCCGAGGTCGCCGCCGACCTGCCGGTCCGTGTGCGGCCCTCGTGGCGTACCGCCGACGCCTCGGGCACCGATCCGGCCGGCCTCGCCGGGCGCTCGGGTCGGATCGAGATCTCGCTCGCGGTGGAGAACCTGACGGTCCGACCCGAGGAGGTCGCGTTCGACGCGGCCGGTCGGGCAGCCCGCCGCAGTGCACTCGTCGGCGCTCCGCTGACGATCGCAGCCTCCGCGGTCCTGCCGGGCGTCTCGCCGAGTCGCGTCGTCACCGAGAGCGAGTCGGGGGCCGTCACCAACGGCGTGCTCAGCCGTGACGAGCACGGAGACGCCGTCGTGCAGTGGGCCGCTCTCCTCGCTCCCCCGGGCGGTGGCGCGACGGCGACGCTGACCCTCGTCGCCGACGTCGCCGACTTCGCCGTCCCCGCCTTCGACCTGGCGGTCCAGCCCGGCCTGAGCACCGACCCGACCACCGAGGGGGCGCTGGGCGCCGCGTTCGACTCCTCCGACGCCTCGCCGCTCGCCCTCGAGCGCCGCACGATCGAGGTCGTCACCGCGGTGGACGACCTGCTGACCCAGGCCGGCACCACCGTCGCCGAGGTGCGGGCCTCGCTCGACGCGACCTCCGAGACTCTCGGTGTCCGCACGGCCGAGGAGCTGCGGGCCGGCGCCGCCTCGACGGCGGCCTCGATGCAGAGCCTCTCCGGGCAGCTCGGCGCGCTCCGGGCGCAGCTGTCGTCGACGGTCTCGGGCACCGAGTCCGGCCTGCTGGCGCAGCTGTCCGAGGCGATCGACGCGGTGGACGCCCTGCTGGGCGACACATCGGCCGCGGTGCCGCCGCCGACGGTCTCGGGCAGCGGATGCGGAGTCGCCGTCGACGGCGGCCGCTCCGGCTCGATCCACTCCGAGCTGCTGCGGCTCACGGCCGAGCTCGACGCGTACGGGACGGCGGCCGAGTCCTGCCGCGACGAGGTCGTCGCGGCTGTCCGTGCTGCCGCGGGGCCGGCACAGCCCTCCGCCGAGACCTGCACGGCACCCTCGACCACCTGCTCCCTCGCCGCCTCCGGAGCCGCCGTCGACACCGTGCTGCTCGGGATGCTCGATCGCGGGCAGGACCTCGTCGACTCTCTGCAGCCGGAGCTGATGGACGGCGTGCAGGCCGGGTTCGCCGCCCTCGCGAGCAAGGTGGACGCCGCGTCGGCCTCGGTGGACACCCTGGCCGACCCGGAGGGATCCGTCACCCGGGCACTCGCCGCCCTGTCGGCGACGCTGGACGAGCTCGACGCGGACACCGCGGGCCTGGAGACGACGGTCGCCTCGGTCGGCACCGCCGCCACGACCGCCCTGGACGAGCTCGGCACGCCGACCAGCACGGGGTCGCTGTCGGCGCAGAACCAGGAGCTGGCCGATCGGCTCTGCGAGCTGTCGCCGGCGACACAGTCCCCTGCTGCCGCACCCACGCCGACCGGGCGCCCGACGCGCGCACCCGTGGAGGTGACCCGGGGCTCCGTCGAGGAGCTCCGCGCCTACCTGACCGCGACGCCCTGCTCCGGCACGGGCCGCCTCGACGCTCCCGACGGCTATCCGGCCCCCCTGGCCGACCGGCTGAGCGACCAGGTCCACGCGTGGACCGCCGTCGCCTCCACCGTCGGCAGCACCGGCGCTAGTGCCGACCTCGCCGCCCTGCGCGCCGCGCTCGCCACGGTCCGCAGCGGCGTGGCCGAGGCCGGCGCGACGGCCGGCGCGGACGACGCGCGCCTCACCGGCCTACTCGCCTCCCTCCGCACCGGCGTCGACGCGCTGACCGCTCAGCGCGACGCCCTCGGCACCCGCATCGACGCTCTCGGCGCCCAGCAGGACGCTCTCGCACCGGCGATCCAGGAGGCGTTCGCCGAGGCGGACACGGCCGCCGCATCCGCGGTCACCGCACTCCTCGACGAGCAGGTGCGGCGGATCTCGACGCGCTCCGGCGCCGACGCCGACGCGGTCGTCGCGATGTTCGGCCGGTCGGTCTCGAGTCTGCGCACGGCCTCCTCCGGCATCCGCTCCGACGGTGCGGCGACGGTGGACGCCGGGCACCGGGATCTCCGCACCGCGGAGGCCCGGATCGGCGGGGCCGTCTCCGAGCGGACGCGCGCCTCCCTGGCCGGCATCGCGACGACGATCGACGCCTCGACCCGCGACACCGACGCGGCCGCCGCGCTCCTCGCAGCCGATCTGCACAAGGTGCTCCTGGACCTCGGCGACCGGACGGTCGGCGGCTCCGGCCTGCTCGGATCGATGACCACGAGTGCCGCGAAGGTCGGCACCGCCGACGTGCAGCTCGCCCTCGCCTCGCAGAGCGCACGGGGCTACGCCGCGGTGCGGTCCGAGGACGTCTCGGGCATCCTGCTGGCGCAGGCCCAGGAGCGGGCCTCCCTCCGAGCCGGGGATGCGCTTCCCGCGTTCCACCTCGACCTGCCCGAGGGCACGCGGACTCGGACGGTCTACTCCTTCCGGATCGGGGACGAGCGATGACCCGCCCGGGCAGGCGCGCGGCGCAGCACCCCCGCACCGCTCGACGGACCACGATGCTGGTCGGCGGCGCCGTCGCCCTCCTCGGCGTCAGCGGTGCCTTCGTCTCCCTTCTGCCGCCGCAGTCGGCTCCGATGACGGAGGTCGCCGCTCTGCCTGTCGGCTTCTCGTGCGCCCGGGTGCCCGAGCAGCTGACGCTCGGGGTGGTGGTCTCGCTCAGCTCGGCTCCGGGCGAGGGCGCGGAGTGGAAGGACGCGGCGAACGGTGCCGTCGTCGCAGCGCACCGGTCAGCGATGGGCGGCTGCGAGATCGGTCTCGTCGCCGTCGACGACCACGGGACGCCCGAGGGTGCCCGCGCCGCCGTCGAGGAGCTGACGGGGCAGGGCGTGTCCGGCCTCGTCCTCGCGACCCACGGCATCCACACCGCTGCGGCCGTGGACGCCGCTCGGGCAGCGGGGACAGCGGCCGTCCTCCCGTACGGAGGCGGCCCCGCTATGCCCGGCGACGGCGTCTGGTCCCTCGGACCCGACACCGCCTCGGCCGACGCGGCACTCGTGGAGGAGGCCGGCGGAGGCGCCCGGGTACTCCTCGTCGACACCGGTGGAGGCACCCCGACCGGTCTCTCGCCCGCCGCGACGGTGACCGCCGATCCGGGCGCCGCCGCGGACGTGATCATCACCGCCGCCCGCCCGCACCTCGAGGGCGAGCCGGCGGTCGAGCGCGTCGTCGTGTCCGGCCCCGCCGCGGCGCAGGCGACGGCGGTCGCCGCTCTGCAGGCGGCGGGGGCGTCCGTCCCGATCCTGCTCACGCCCGACGCGCTGAGCCCCGCCTTCGCTCCCGCCCTGGCCGCGGCCGGAGGCACCCTCTCGGGAGATCTGACGACGATCGGCACGGATTCCGGCGACGCGGTCGCTCTCCGCGGCGACGAGCGCGGGCGCGCGGCCTCTGCGTTCCTGGGGGCTGTGCGGATGACCGCCGACGATGCCGCGCGGACGACCCTCCTCGGCGACCGCGCGTTCCGCGATCTCGCCGCGGTCGCGGACGCCCCCAGCCACGACGCCGTCGTGGCGCTGGTGCGAGCCGCGGCCGTCGCAGGCAGCAGAGAACCCGCGGCGGTCGCCGCCGCACTCCGGGGATCCACGATCGGACCGGCGGACGGGCTCGCCGGTCCGCCGCTCGACTTCGGCGCCGCGCACGCTCTGGACGTCCCGGCACTCCCCCTCCACTCCTCGCCGCAGCGCCTCGGCCTGCGGCCCGCCGACCCGCCGCTGCTCTGGTTCGCCGGACAGCCCCGACCGTGAGCCCCCGGTGCGACTCCTCCTCGACCTCGACGGCACCCGCTCCGACATCGACCTCGGCCGCCACCGCGACTCCGCGACACTCGGCGAGCTGATCGCCACCGCCACCGGGCACCGCCTCCCGCCCGGGACGGCCCTCGCCGTCGACACCGCCCTGCATCCTGTGGAGACCCGGCTGGCCGATCTGCTGCTGCTCGAGGGAACGCGGATCGCCCGCTCCCCCCTGCCCCGACCTGCCGCGGCCCGCGGGTGGACGGCCGTGCTGTCGGGCGGTCTCGGCGCGGGAGCCGTGGTCGAGATCCCGCGGGCCCGCGCGCTGATCGTGGGCCGCTCCCCGCACGCCGACGTCGTCCTCGACACGGCGAGCGCCTCCTGGGAGCACTTCTCGGTGACCCACGAGGGCGACGGCCTGCGGGTGCACGACGCCGACAGCACCAACGGCACCCTGGTCGACGGCGTCTCCGCGACCGGGGACGGGGTCCTCGTCTCCGACGCCGCGGTCGTGATCGCCGGTGGGGCGGCCCTCCTGCTGCGCCCCGCGCCCCCCGAGCTCCTCGCGCCCGAGCCGGGGAGCGCGGACAACGTCTCCGCGACGGCGACCGTGCCCTTCAACCGGCCGCCGCGACCGGGACGTCCGGCGGCCGGCGAGGCGGTCGTCCCGCCGGCCCGCCTCGAGATCGCCTCCGCCACGACCTTCAGCGTGATCACCGTCGCCGCGCCGCTCGTCCTCGCCTTCGCGATGGTCCTCATCATGGGCGATGCGCGCTACGCCCTCTTCGCCGCGCTCAGCCCCGTGGCCGGAGTGGGCCTGTGGTTCGAGCAGCGGCACCGGCACGCCCGAGCGACCCGGTCCGAGGAGCAGCGCTACGGCGAGGCGCTGCAGACGCTCCGCGACGACATCGCCCGTTCCGCGCGTGTCGAACGGGCCCGCCTCGAGGAGGACGCGCCCGACCCGGCGACGACGATCCGCCGGGCGGCGCTGCCCGCCACGTCGCTGTGGCAGCGGCGCGCGACCTCCGCCGATGTGCTCCGCCTGCACATCGGGGTCGGCGACGTCCCGTGGTCACCCCCGCTCGATCAGCGCGGAGTGCCGCGGCTCGAGGAGGAGGTGCGGGCGATCCTCGCGGTGAGCGTCGTCCCGAGCGCGCCGGTGTCCATCGATCTCGCGGACTCGGGCGTCGTCGGGATCGTCGGCGACCGCGAGGGCGGCCTCGCTCTGGCGAGGAGCCTGCTCTGCCAGGCGGCGGTCCACTGCGGTCCGGCCGACCTGGCGATCGGGGTGTTCTGCGACCGGCGACGCGACTCCGACTGGAGCTGGGCCTCCTGGCTCCCCCACACGCGTCTGCCCGGGGGCGGACGCCGACTCTCCGACCGGCGCGACCGCAGCTCCGAGCTCCTCCGCGCCCTCCGCGAGGAGGACTCGCCGCGCGTGCTCCTGGTGCTCGACTCCGACGTGCTGACCGAGGGACGCGCCGCTCCGGCGCGCGAGCTCCTCGGACTCGGCCGCGGCGAGCGCGAGGCGGCGATCCGGATCTCCGGCCTCGTGCTCGCGGCGTCGGAGGAGCAGCTCCCAGCCTCCTGCACGGTCGTCGTCCGGGTCGGAGCGGACGCCTCAGCGGTCCTCTCCCGGCCCGACGAGCGGATCACCGTCGAGGACGTGGTGCTCGCCGGTCTCGCCTCCTCCACGGCCGAGCGCTGTGCGCGCGACCTGGCGCGCTTCGAGGACCCGGAGCTCGTCACCGCGGGGGCGGCTCTCCCCGCGCTCGTGCGGCTGCCGCCCCTGCTGGGCGCCGATCGTCCGACCGCCGCGGACGTCCGGGGGTGGTGGTCGAGCGCCCGGGGCGTGCGCGCGCCCGTCGGCTCGTCCGAGCACGGTCCGCTCGTGCTCGATCTCGTCGCCGACGGCCCGCACGGCCTCGTCGGCGGCACCACAGGCTCGGGCAAGAGCGAGTTCCTGCGCTCCTTCGTGGCCGGCCTCGCGGCCTGGAACGATCCGACGCGCCTCACCTTCGTGCTCATCGACTTCAAGGGGGGTGCAGCGTTCGCGTCCTGCGAGCGGCTCCCGCACACGATCGGCGCCATCAGCAACCTCGACGCCCAGCTCGCCGACCGCGCGCTGCGCTCGCTCGAGGCCGAGATGCGGCGTCGTCAGCGGCTCTTCGCCGCCGCCGGCGAGGGTGTCGACGACCTCGACGCGTACTGGGCCACCTCGCCGCCGGAGCCGATGCCGCGGCTCCTGCTCATCGTCGACGAGTTCGCCGTTCTCGCGAAGGAGCATCCCGACGTCCTGACGTCCCTCGTGAGCGTCGCCGCGGTCGGCCGGACGCTCGGCGTGCACATGATCCTCGCCACCCAGCGTCCGGCCGGAGTGGTGAACGACGACATCCTCGCCAACACCAACCTCCGCGTCGCCCTCCGGGTGCAGAGCCGGGACGACTCCGCCGACGTGATCGGAGTCGCGAGCGCGGCCGAGATCTCCCGCTCCCAGACCGGCCGGGCGTACGTGAAGCGTGGCCAGAACGACATCTCGCCCGTCCAGACGGCGCTGGTCACCGGTCGCGCGGAGGCGGCGGCCGTCGAGGCGATCGAGGTCCGCCCGGTCGGACACACAGGCGTCCCGGTCGAGGGCCCCTCCCCGGTCGCCGCCGACGAGACCGCCCCGACCGATCTCGACCTCCTGATCGACGCGGTGGTCGAGGCGGACGCCGCTTCGGGCTTCGGCCCTCCCCGCCCGATCTGGCCGGAGCCGCTCGAGGACACCGTGGCCCTCAGCGGTTTCGGCGCGGAGGAGTCCGACCTCGGTCGCGTCGTCGGCGACGTCCTGCACGTCGCACTCTCGGACGACCCCGACCGGCAGCGCCGGACGCCGACCGGCTGGGATCTGGGCGAGGGGAACCTGCTCCTCATCGGCATCCCCGGCAGCGGCACCAGCACGGCGGTCGCGTCGATCGCGCTGACGGCCGCCCGCCACTTCCCCCCGGACGAGCTCGACCTCTACGTCCTCGATGCCGGTTCCCGCGACTCCGCCCCGCTTGCGCGACTCCCGCACACCGTCTCATACGTCGGCGCAGGTGGCGGATCCCACGAGAAGCAGACCCGGTTCCTCCGTCACCTGCGCGACGAGGTGCGCCGGCGCCGAGCATCGCCCGGGGGCCACCGTCGTGCGCTGGTGCTCGTCGACGGTCTCGCGACTCTGAAGGACGAGTTCCAGGACTGGGAGGGCCTGGCTCTGATGGAGGCGTTCACCCGCGCCTACGCCGACGGACCGGAGCTCGGCCTGCACTTCGCGGTGACGAGCACCCGGGCGAGGGCGATCCACTCGGTGATGGAGGAGGTCACGACGCAGAAGTGGCTGTTCCGCCTCGCCGACCCGCAGGACTACGCCGCCGCCGGGGTGAAGCCGGTGCAGGCGCCGGCAGCGGTGCCGGGGCGCTGCGTTCTCACCTCGTCGCTCCTGCAGACGCAGGTCGCGACTCCGAGGGCCGGTCTCGACGACGCGATCGCCGAGCTCGCGGCCGCCTGGCCGGATGCGCGCGGCAGGACGAGCACGGTCGGCACGCTTCCCGACAGGGTCGCCGTGAGCGCACTCGGGATCGAGGCCCGCTTCGATCGCGAGCCGTGGCTGCTCCCGATCGGCCTCGGCGAGTCGGACCTCGCCCCGCTGGCGTTCCAGGTCTTCGAGGGCGAGCACGTCGTCATCGCCGGACCCGCCCGATCGGGCAAGTCGACCGTGCTGCTCGCCCTGGCCGAGGCGGCGCGGGCCGCCGGCTCGGTCGCCGTCTGGGGAGTGTGCGATCGACGCTCCCCGCTGAGGGGCGCCGACCTCGACCGACTCGCCGTGGGCGCGGAGGAGCTCCGCACCCTCCTCGCGTCGCTGTCGACGGAGGAGGGCCCGGTGCTGCTCCTCCTCGACGACGCCGAGCGCTGGGACGACACCGACCAGGCGCTGATGAGGCTGGTCTCGTCGGGTCGCCCGGGACTCTGCGTCGTGCTGGCCGGCCGGTCGAGCGAGCTCCGCAGCCATTTCGGGAACTGGACGAAGAAGGCGGCGGCCTCCCGCTCCGTGCTGCTGCTCCAGCCCGACGTCGACAACGACGGCACTCTCCTCGGCGCGCAGATCCCGCGGCGCTTCCCCGTCCCGCCCACGGTGGGCCGGGGCTTCGTCAGCCTCGACGGCGAGATCCACTTCGTTCAGTCGGTCTCGCCGACGCCGGCGGACGGCGGCTGATCAGCCCTCGGGCGGGTGATCGCGCCTCCGCCACCGAGTCGATCGGCGCATCCTCCTCGAGAGCGCTCCGACGACCCCGAGACGCACCGATGGAGGAGCGCGGAGGAAGGAGCGCGGAGACGACGAGCACGTCCCGCCCCCGCTCGCCGGAGCACGCAGGGGCGGGACGGCCGGTCAGCTCCCTCCGCCGGCGGCGAAGATGTTCTGCGAGATCGTCGCCAGCTGGCTGCGCAGCTCCTCGAGCTCCTGCTTGGCCTTCTCGAGGGCCGACTTCGTCTCCGGCCAGGTCGACGAGCGGAACTGCGAGGCCAGCGGACCGTCCCAGACGTTCGGATCGGACAGTGTCCGCCCCTGTGCGTCGAGCCGGCTGATCTGATCGGCGAGGCCGCCGTTGACGATCGACTGGATCTGCTGGATCGCGGACTTCGCCTCGTCGGTCGAGAGAACACGTGACATGGATCACACCTTTCTACCCCTGCGGACGGGACCGTCCCGACCGCTCCCCACTCCACCGTCGTTTAATGAGGATGTCTCGTCATGGTAGAAGGCAAGACAGCACAGACGGCTCGCGTGGCGTCGACGGCTCGACACTGGCGCGGGAGGTCGACTCACTCGCGAGTGGTGATCGCGAAGGGACTGCTCGAGAGGTCCGAGAACGCGCCCACTCGGGCGCGCAGCTCGCAGGACGGAGTCACCGTGAGGGCGGTCACCGTCAGCCCGTCGGACGACACGGCGACCGCGCCGCCGCAGCCGTCGCTGAACCGCACGCCCTCCACTCCGCCCGCGATCGCGTCGAGCATGCTGCTCGCCGGCGCGGACGACGGCGTCGCGAGCAGGGGGTTCACGGGGTCGGCCCCGCTCGGCCAGACCGGCACCAGCGTCACCGGCAGCGGGGTCCGGCCGACCGTCCGCGCGGGAGTCTCGATCCGCACATCCCGCAGCCGCTGCACGGGATACGCCGTCCCGGTGACCGCAGGGTCGGCCACGGCCTGTGCCGTCGCAGACGCTGCCGCCGCCAGCCACCCGTCCAGGGCGCTCTGCTCGGCCACCGCGATCGGCACGGTCGCCGTGACGTCGACGATCCCCTGCGCCGGGACGTGCAGGTCCGTCAGGCTCCAACCGCAGCCGACCCCGACTCCGGTGACGCTCGGCCGGTTGCGCACCGCCGTCACTCCGGACCAGCTGGCCGCGGGGCACGCCGCCGCGGCGTCCGGGCCCGGCAGCACCTCGAGGAAGGACCCCGAGAGGGGCGCGCTCTGGGCGGAGTAGGAGATCTCGACGACCACGGCCCGTCGCTCCGCGTCCCAGGTGGCCGATCGCGTCACTCCGAGGCCCGTCGGCAGCGGCCGGTCCTGCTGCCGGGCCGACAGGTCGGCATCCGGCGCCGAGGCCCGTGCTCCGCCGCCGCGCGGCTGGACGGCGAGGAGCACCGCCCCGATGAGCAGGACGCCGGCGCCGAGGGCGGCGAGGATCATCCGCAGACGTCCGCCGCGCCCCCGCCGAGCTGGAGCCTCGAACGGCCGTTCCACCAGGCGCAGCTCGCGGCGCGGCACCGGGCGGAGCACGGTCGCCTGCGACGACGGGCCGAGCTCGGGAGCGGGCCCCTCCTCCACCGGCTCCGACGACATCTCCACCGCCATCCCGCGGAGGACCGTGCCCGGGCGCTCGGCCTCCTCGAACTCCGCCGCGCCCGCCGCGCGCGGCAGCGCCGGCAGCCCGGCCAGCGCCGGGGAGAGGCGTCGCAGGATCCCCGCCGCCTCCGCAGCCGTCGGCCGCGACGCCGGATCCTTCGCGAGCATCCGGTCCAGGAGCGACGCGAGCCGCGGCGGCAGATCCAGCGGCGGCGGGAGCATCGCGACGTGCCGGTAGGCGACCGCGACGTCGGCGCCGGGGCCCGCGAACGGGGTCCGGCCGCACAGCAGCTCGTAGAGCAGGATCCCCGTCGAGTAGACGTCGCTCGGCGGGCCGGCCGCTCCGGTGGCGAGCATCTCGGGCGAGAGGTACTCCGGCGTCCCGATGACACCCGTCGTCGCGCGCGGCCCCTCGGCGACCACGTGAGCGATGCCGAAGTCGGAGACGCGGACGGCGGAGCCCGCATCCTCCGCACCCTCCGCGAGCAGGACGTTGTCGGGCTTCACGTCCCGGTGGACCGTGCCGATCGCATGCGCGGCGGCGAGAGCGTCGAGGATCGAGGCCGCCACGGGCAGCGCATCGACCGCCGGGAGGGTGCCCTCGTCCCGCAGCAGCTCCCGCAGCGATCCGCCGCCGACGAGCTCCATCACGATCCCGAGCGTCTCCCCCTCCACGACGAGGTCGAGCACCTCCACGACGTGCGGGTGCCGCAGACGGGTGAGCACCGACCTCTCACGGACGAACCGCTCGACCAGGCCCGCGTCGTGCACGTGCTCACCGCGGAGGAGCTTCGCCGCGCGGTCCGGCCCCTGCGCGTCGGCGACGCGCCACACCTCGCCCGCGGCACCCGAGCCGATCCGCTCGAGCAGGCGGTAGCGCGCCCCCAGCGGATCCCCAGCACTCCTCGCCATGCCGCCTCCCGATCCGAGCTTCCGTCATCTTCGAGAGGAAACATAGCGGAGACCGCTCGGGCGGATCAGCGGTGGCGCATCGGCCGGATCAGAACCCCTCGTTGGCGCGCGGTGCGTAGTCGGCGCCCAGCGCCTCCAGCTCGTCGGCGGTCAGCTCCACGTCCAGCGACGCGACCGCGTCGTCGAGGTGGTGGAGCTTCGTGGCTCCGACGATCGGAGCGGTGACCGCCTCCTGCTGCCGGACCCAGGCGAGCGCCACCTGCGCACGGGGCACGCCGCGCTGCTCGGCGATGCGTGCGACGGTCGCGACGGTCCGCCGGTCGGCCTCCTCCTGCTGGCGGTAGAGGGTGCCGCCGAAGACGTCGGTCTCGGTGCGCGCCGTGGTCTCGTCCCAGTCGCGGGTGAGCCGGCCCCGGGCGAGCGGCGACCACGGGATCACGCCGACTCCCTGGTCGACGCAGAAGGGGTGCAGCTCGCGCTCGTCCTCGCGCTGGATCAGGTTGTACTGGTCCTGCATCGAGACGAACCGCGTCCAGCCGCCCAGATCCGCGGTGTACTGCGCCTTCGCGAACTGCCACGCCCACATGCTCGAGGCGCCGATGTAGCGCGCCCTGCCCGAGCGGACGACGTCGTGGAGCGTCTCCATCGTCTCCTCGATCGGCGTCTCGGGGTCCCAGCGGTGGATCTGGTAGAGGTCGACGTAGTCCGTGCCGAGACGCCGGAGGCTGTCGTCGATCGCGCTGAGGATGTGCCGCCGCGAGAGGCCGCCGCCGTTGGGGCCGGAGCGCATCCGCCCGTGGACCTTCGTGGCGATCACGACCTCCTCGCGGACCGCGAAGTCCGCGAGCGCCCGGCCGACGAACTCCTCGCTCGTGCCGTCGGAGTAGACGTCCGCCGTGTCGAACGTGGTGATCCCCAGGTCCAGCGCCCGCCGGAGGAAGGTCCGCGACTCCTCCTCGCCCATGCTCCAGCCGTGGGCCCCGCGGTCGGGAGCGCCGAAGCTCATGCAGCCGAGGACGATCGAGGAGATCTGCAGGCCGCTGGAGCCGAGTCGGGTGGAGTCCATGCGCGTCGCTTCCGTGTCGAGGAGGGGGTCCCTCCAGCGTCGCACCCGCGAGCGGCGGCGCGCCAGCCGTCCGGCTACACGGCCGGATCGCGACGAGTGGCGGCGACCACGCTCGGGAGGAACAGCGCGACGACGGCCACCACGGCCGGCGCCAGCAGCGCCCAGCCGATGTCGGGCACGGCGTACTGGCCCTGGAAGGCGCCGAGCGCCACCGCCATCATCACCAGCTGGATCGTCAGCGCCGACGCGCGCATCCAGCCGCGCCGTCGCACGGCGCCGAGCGTCGTCGCGGCGGCCCAGCACACGGCGATCAGCGCGAGGACGACGATGGCGATCCCTCCGCCGACCGTGTCGGCCCGGGTCGTCAGCAGCTCGAGCACGAGCCACGCCGCGACCCCGGCGACGGCGAGCGTCTCGAGGGCCAGGACCGCGATCAGCACCACCAGACCGAGCGGCCGGGAGGCGGCCGGGCGGGGTCCGCGGGACCCGTTCGCGTCAGCGGTCACAGGCACATCCCATCCAGGACTCTTGATTCGGGCTCATCCCCGTGACAGGCTAGTCCAGTTCGTTTCACCGCTCACAGGGTCGTGGGTTTCCGCCGATGTGAACATCCGATCCCGCCGCGCCGTCAGGCACGGGGGCGAGCCGGATGACCAGCACTGGAGCCGGGTGGCCGACGCAGTGCTCGCGCATCGCGTCGAGTGCACCGGCAAGAACCGAGCGTTCTCCCGTCCACCACCCCGATCCACCCCGCGCTCCAGCACGGGGCCTCGTGGCGTGCGCCGGTGAGGGCGCGGAGGTCGAGTACTGGTCGGGATCGTCGGCGTGGATCGATCATCCCACCCGAACACTGCGTGGTTCCTCCACGCACGCCTTCACACAAGGAGCACCCGCATGGACTGGCGCGACAAGGCCGCTTGCCTCACCGCAGACCCCGAGCTTTTCTTCCCGGTCGGCAACACCGGCCCGGCCGTGGACCAGATCGAGAAGGCGAAGTCGGTGTGCGCACGCTGCACCGTCACCGAGGTCTGCCTCCAGTACGCCCTCGAGACCGGCCAGGACTCGGGCGTGTGGGGCGGCCTCAGCGAGGACGAGCGTCGCGCCCTGAAGCGCCGCGCCGCTCGCGCACGCCGCGCCTCCTAGGCGCACGAGCCGCTCGGCGGCACGAACGACCCCGACCCCCGTCGCCTCTCGGCAGCGGGGGTCGCGTCGTCTCCGGGCTCAGGAGCGGGCGCGCTCCAGCCACCGCAGCGGCACCTCGATGGTGACCTCGGTGCCGCGCCCGACCAGCGTGTGCCAGTCGATGGTGCCGCCGAGCTCGCCCTGGATGAGCGTGCGCACGATCTGCGTGCCCAGACCCGATCCGACCTTGCCCTCCGGCAGCCCGACGCCCGTGTCGCGCACCTTCACCGTGAGCTCGTCATCGCTGCGCGAGGCGACGATCTCCACGTCGCCCTCCCGTCCGGCCAGGCCGTGCTCGACGGCGTTGGTGACCAGCTCGGTCAGGGCGAGGGCGAGCGGAGTCGCGTACTCGCTGGGCAGGTTTCCGAAGCTCCCCGTCAGCTTCGGGTGCACCGTGGTGTTGTGGGTCGAGGCGACCTCGGCGATCAGCAGCAGCACCCGGTCGAAGACCGCGTCGAAGTCGACGTTCTGGTTCAGCCCCTCCGAGAGCGTGTCGTGCACGACCGCGATGGCGGCGACGCGGCGCATCGCCTGCGTGAGCGCCTCCCGGGCGAGGTCGGAGTGGGTGCGCCTGGCCTGGATCCGCAGCAGCGAGGCCACGGTCTGCAGGTTGTTCTTCACGCGGTGGTGGATCTCGCGGATCGTCGCGTCCTTGGTGATGAGCTCCCGCTCCTGGTGGCGCAGCTCCGTCACGTCGCGGCACAGGACGACGGCGCCGACCCGCTCGCCGCGGTCGCGGATCGGGATCGCGCGCAGCGACACCGTCACTCCGCGGGCCTCGATGTCGGTGCGCCACGGCGCCCGGCCGGTCACGACCAGCGGGAGCGACTCGTCGATGACGACCTTCCCCGCGATCAGCTTCGTGGTGACCTCGGCGAGCGACTCCCCCTCGAGCTCGTCGGCGAAGCCGATGCGGTTGAACGCCGAGAGGGCGTTGGGGCTCGCGAACGTGGTGACGCCGTCGACGTCCAGGCGGATCAGGCCGTCGGACGCGCGCGGCGCCCCGCGGCGAGGACCGGTCGGCGCGCCCAGATCGGGGAAGTCGCCCGAGGCGATCATCGAGAAGAGGTCGTTCGCGCAGTCGTTGAACGTCAGCTCCTGCCGGCTCGGCGTGCGCGTCTCGCTGAGGTTGGTGTGGCGCGTGACGACCGCGATGGGGCGGTCCGTCGTGCCGCCGTCGGAGGCCCCCAGGCGGCGCAGGACGGGCACCGCGCGCACGCGGGTGGGCGTCTCCTCGAACCAGTCCGGGGCGGAGGTGTCGACGATCCGCGCGGTCTCGAACGCCTCGACGACCTGGGCGCGCCACTCCGACTTGATCCTCTGCCCGACGAAGTCGCGGTAGAAGAGCGTCGCCGCGCTGCTGGGGCGCGCGTGGGCGACGGCGACGAAGCTGTCGTCGGCCGTGGGCACCCAGAGCACGATGTCGGCGAAGGCCAGGTCGGCGAGCAGCTGCAGGTCGCCGACGAGCAGGTGCAGCCATTCGACGTCCGCTTCGTCGGATCGGCCGTGGGAGAGGACGAGGTCACTGAGGGTCGACACCCGACAAGCCTAGGGCGCGGCCGGGCGGTGCACGCCGGGCTCGCTGTCCACAGCTCGGGACGGCCGACGATTATCCACAGTCTGCGCCTCTGCACTCCATGAGCATCCCTCGACTGCTTCGATGAGGTCGTCCTCGCGTGCCGACCCAGCGCGCCCCGCCCGTCGAGCAGAGAGGTGACCCGGACCCGTGAACAGCTCGTCCTGCCCCAGGAGATCGCCGCATGAGCCTTCCCCTCCACGCCTTCGACTACCGCACCCTCCCCCTCGACCCCGAGGCGGCCGTGGAGCGGCTCACCCTCGCGGAGTTCTTCGCCCCGCAGCCTGCGACCCGCGCGGAGCTGCCCGACCCGGAGCCCCTGCTCGCCCGGCTCACGCACCTCGTGATCGAGATCCTGGAGGGCTCGCGCGAGATCGACCAGATCGCGCGGTGGCTGAGCGACGAGGTCTACCACCACCTGCAGAAGCGGGTCGTGCTCGCGGCCCGCGCCCGCAGCCTGCGGAAGCGGACGGCGCAGCGCGTCCCGTTCACGGTCGGACGGGTGATCGTCACGGAGCCGCGGGACGGCGTCGTCGAGGGAGTGGTCCTGGTGCATCACCGCGCACGGAGCCGGGCCGTCGCGATCCGGCTCGAGGGTACGGACGCCCGCTGGCGTGCCACCGCGATCAACGTGCTGTGAGGAGCGGGTCAGCGCTCCCGGGCGGCCGCACCGGCCGGGAGCACGATCTCCACTCCCCTGTCGCGCAGGGCCTCCTCGAGCTCCGGGGGCGGCGGGGCGGCGGTGACGAGATAATCCGCGCGACCGAGCTCCGCGACCTCCTCGGGGACGGCTTCACCGCCGCGGACTACGACCGCGTCGGCGGACTCCCTCCCCAGCCCGGCTCACAAGCGGTGTGCGCAGCGGTGGAGTCGACGCTCGAGGCCTGCTGCGTCCCCGGGCTCGTCCTCGAGGCGGACCGGCCGACGACGATCGGCCTCGGCGACACCTTCGCCGGCGGCTTCGTCTCGGCCCTCGCGCGCCGCGAGTCCTGACGGCGGGCGAGGCGGGGTCCGAGCCTCCGCAGGAACGCCGACGGCCCCGGACACCCGCTGCTGCGGGACCGGGGCCGTCGGCGTCGTCCGGGGAGGACTCAGCGGCGCTTGGACTGCGCGCGTCGCTCCTCGCGGTTGGCGGGGGCGTCCGAGCCGCCCGGCTTCTGGCCGAAGGCGCCGGTCGTCGGAGTCTCCTCCGCCGCGCCCTCGGGGAGCGCCTTGCGGGCCTCCTCGGCGCGGGCCTTCGCGGTGGCCGCCTGCTGCACCTGTCCGCGCTGGTCGCGGACCTCGACGCCGCCGGTGTCGCTCGGAGCCGAGTAGCTGAGCTTCTCGGCCGGAGCGACCGGCTGAGCGAGGCCCTTGGCCGCGACTCCGGCGACCTCGCCCTGCTTCTGGGTCACCTCGACCTCGAGGTTGAAGAGGAAGCCGACGGTCTCCTCGCGGATCTGCCCCATCATCTGCTGGAACAGGGCGAAGCCCTCGCGCTGGTACTCGACCAGCGGATCGCGCTGGGCCATCGCGCGCAGGCCGATGCCGTCCTTGAGGTAGTCCATCTCGTAGAGGTGGTCGCGCCAGCGGCGGTCGATCACCGAGAGCACGACACGGCGCTCGAGCTCGCGCATGGCGGGAGAGCCCAGCTGCTCCTCGCGGCGCTGGTAGGCGAGCTGCGCGTCCGAGAGGATCTCGCGGCGCATGAACTCCTTGTTGATGCGACCGCGGCTGCCCGCCTCCTGCACCACCTCGTCGATGGTGAGGCTGATCGGGTACAGCGTCTTCAGCTCGGTCCAGAGGGCGTCGAAGTCCCAGTCGTCGCCGTTGCCGTCGCCGGTGTGCACCTCGAGGATCTCGTCGATCACGTCGACGAGGAACTTCTGGGTGCGCTCGTGCAGGTCGTCGCCCTCGAGGATGTGGCGGCGGTCCGAGTAGATCGCCTCGCGCTGGCGGTTGAGGACGTCGTCGTACTTGAGGACGTTCTTGCGGATCTCGGCGTTGCGGGCCTCGACCTGGGACTGGGCGCTGCGGATGGCGCGCGAGACGACCTTCGACTCGATGGCGATGTCGTCCGGGACGTTGCCCCGGCCCATGAGCGCCTCGGCGGCGCCGGAGTTGAACAGGCGCATGAGGTCGTCGGTGAGCGAGAGGTAGAAGCGGCTCTCCCCCGGGTCGCCCTGGCGGCCCGAGCGTCCGCGGAGCTGGTTGTCGATGCGGCGCGACTCGTGGCGCTCGGTGCCGAGCACGTAGAGGCCGCCGGCGGCCTGGACCTTCTCGGCCTCCTCGCCCACCTTCTCCTTGACGGCGGCGAAGACCTCGTCCCACGCGGCCTCGTACTCCTCCGGGGTCTCGGAGGGGTTCAGGCCCTTGGCCGTCATCTCGGAGACCGCGAGGAACTCGGCGTTGCCGCCGAGCATGATGTCGGTGCCTCGACCGGCCATGTTGGTCGCGACGGTGACGGCGCCGAGGCGGCCGGCCTGGGCGACGATGGCCGCCTCCCGCGCGTGGTTCTTGGCGTTCAGGACCTCGTGGCGCACGCCCTTCTTGGCGAGCAGGCGCGAGAGGTACTCGCTCTTCTCGACGCTGGTCGTGCCGACGAGGACCGGCTGCCCGGCCGCGTGGCGCTCCGCGATGTCCTCGACGACCTGGGCGAACTTGACCTGCTCGTTCTTGTAGACGAGGTCGGCGTTGTCGATCCGCTGCATCTTGCGGTTCGTCGGGATCGGGACGACGCCGAGCTTGTAGGTCGACATGAACTCGGCGGCCTCGGTCTCGGCCGTTCCGGTCATGCCGGAGAGCTTCGCGTAGAGGCGGAAGTAGTTCTGGAGCGTGACGGTGGCCAGGGTCTGGTTCTCGGCCTTGACCTGCACGCCCTCCTTCGCCTCGATGGCCTGGTGGATGCCCTCGTTGTAGCGGCGTCCGGCCAGGATGCGGCCGGTGTGCTCGTCGACGATCAGGACCTCGCCGTTCAGCACGACGTAGTCCTTGTCCTTCTTGAACAGCGCGCGCGCCTTGATGGCGTTGTTGAGGAACGAGATCAGCGGGGTGTTCGCCGACTCGTAGAGGTTGTCGATGCCGAGGTAGTCCTCGACCTTCTCGATGCCGGGCTCGAGGACGCCGACGGTGCGCTTCTTCTCGTCGACCTCGAAGTCCTCGCCCTCGTCGAGGCGCTTGGCGAGGTTGGCGAACTCCGCGAACCAGCGGTTCGCCTCGCCCGACGCCGGTCCGGAGATGATCAGCGGGGTGCGGGCCTCGTCGATGAGGATCGAGTCGACCTCGTCGACGATGGCGTAGAAGTGGCCGCGCTGGACCATGTCCTGCGCCTGCCACGCCATGTTGTCGCGGAGGTAGTCGAAGCCGAACTCGTTGTTCGTGCCGTAGGTGATGTCGGCCGAGTACTGCTCGCGGCGCTGCTCCGGGGTCTGGCCCGAGAGGATCACTCCGGTCGTCATGCCGAGGGCGCGGAACACGCGCCCCATCAGCTCGGACTGGTACGACGCGAGGAAGTCGTTGACCGTGACGATGTGCACGCCGCGGCTGGCGATCGCGTTGAGGTAGGCCGGGAGGGTCGCGACGAGCGTCTTGCCCTCTCCGGTCTTCATCTCGGCGATGTTGCCCAGGTGCAGGGCGGCGCCGCCCATGAGCTGCACGTCGAAGTGGCGGAGGCCGAGCGTCCGGCGCGAGGCCTCGCGGACGGCGGCGAACGCCTCCGGCAGCAGGTCGTCGAGGGACTCGCCGTTCGAGTAGCGCTCGCGCAGCTCGACGGTCTCGTTCTTCAGCTCCTCGTCGCTGAGGTGCGTGAAGTCCTCTTCGAGGGCGTTGACGGCCTTCGCGTAGTTCTCGAGGCGACGGATGACCCGCCCCTCCCCGACGCGAAGGACCTTTTCGAGGACAGAGGCCACGGGGTACTCCAAAAAAGTAGAAGACAGGAGTCGCGCGCCGGAGCGCGGACCGCGACCAGCCTAGCCGGGGCGGGCGGCGAGCGGTCGGGGCGACGCGTCCGCCCTGGGCGGACTCCCTGCCTGGGCACGGGGAGGGCCCCGGAGCGGATGCTCCGGGGCCCGGGGTCGGATCTCAGCCGGCGGCCTGCTCGGCGAGCTCGTCGGCCTCGTCGCCGAGGCCGATCACGCCGTAGTCCCAGCCCTTGCGGCGGTAGACCACACTCGGGCGGTTCGTGTCGGAGTCGATGAAGAGGTAGAAGTCGTGTCCCACCAGCTCCATGTAGTCGACGGCGTCGTCGACGGTCATCGAGACGGAGGCGAAGACCTTCTTGCGGATGACGACGGGGCAGTACGGCTCCTCGACCTCGTCCTCCACCGGCTCCGGCGCCTCCTGCACGGGGATGACGCCCGTGCTCAGCTGCTCCAGCACCGCCGCGTCGGCCGGCTGGATGGCGACGACGCTGAAGTCGTCGGCGGCCGCGTCGCGGAGCGAGGTCGGCCGATGCTGGCCCCGATGGACCTTCTTCCGGTCCTTGGCGCGTCTCACCCGTTCGAGCAGCCGGCCGATGGCGACGTCGAACGCCGCGTACTTGTCGGCTCCGCTCGCCTCGGCCCGGACCACGGGCCCCTTGCCGATCAGCGTCAGCTCCACGCGGTCGCCGCCGGCCGAGCCCTTGCCCTCGGCGTGCCTGCTCGCCTTGATCTCGAGTGCGAGAGCACGATCGGCGAGGTGCGCCACCTTGTCCGACTTCTCCGTCGCGTACGCGCGGAAGCGATCGGTGATGTCGATGTTGCGTCCTGTGATGTCGATGTCCATGACAACCTCCCAGTCGAGTACGGCGTGCCGCCTTTCTCCGGGGCGGACCGTTCACGCCGTGCCCCCACCGTAGACCCCGGCCACCGGATCGTCACCGGGAGTTCGCCCGGATTCTGCTGCTACGTTCCCTCCTCGTTGCGCGGTGCCGGCCAGGGCCGCCGCGGCCCGGACCGTCCCGCCGGCCGCACGCACGGCGCGCCGGAGCTCGAGCAGGGTCGCGCCGGAGGTGACCACGTCGTCGACGAGGACCACCGGCGGCCACGACGAGAGCGGACGGCGGGCGCGGAACGCCCCGTCGAGGTTGCCGCGCCGCTCGACGCGGCCGAGCCCGACCTGGTCGCGGACCATCCGCGACCGCCGGAGAGGACGCGCCGCCCGCCCTCCCGCCGCGGCGACCAGCTGCGCGACGGGATCGGCGCCCCGCCGCACGCGGCCGAGCCAGGAGCCGGGCGGGACGACCAGGATCGCGGGGCTGCCGGCGAGCGCCGCGCCGAGGGCCGGACGCAGCAGCGCGCCGAGCGGGGCGAGGCAGGCCGTGCGGCCCTCCTCCTTCAGCGCGACGACGAGGCGGCGCACCGTGCCCTCGTACGGGGCACCGGTGACGACGAGGAGCGGATCGTCCGGCGGCCCGACGACGCGGGTCAGCAGGCACGCCGAGGCGGCCGCGTCGGCCGAGCAGTCCGGACAGGGCGCCCGGCTCGTCGGCTCTCCGCAGGCGGGGCACTCCAGCGGGAGGAGGACGGCGAGGGCGTCGAGCAGGTGATCGGAGAGCATGCCTCCACGTTCGCCGTCCCGGCCGCGGCGCGTCGGGCAGATCCGTCGGATCGGGACGATCCGCCCGCCCGACGCGCCTGGGGAGGAGCATCCGGAGCGCGCCGCCGTCGGAAGGGCTCGTCGCCGCCGACAGGACCCGTCAGGACCCCATGCCTGTCTGCGCCGCGAGCAGCCGGATGTCCGTCGCGGTCGTCTGCCAGGCCGAGCCCCGCTGCTGCCGGAGCTCCCCGCCCTCGGCGAGGATGCGGATCTGGGTCGAGGTGTTGCCCGCGGCGATCTGGACCGTGCCCGTCGTCGTGCCGAGCGCCGTGGCGCCTCCGCCGAGCAGGTTCATCGTGACGGCGTCCTCTCCCGTCGAGCCGCGGACGACCGACACCACGTCGAGCTCGTCCGTCCAGGCCGCGGCGACCGCGGTCCCCAGAGTCGAGCGGAGGACGACCGGCTCGCCGACCGCCACCGGGTCGCCGTCCCGTGAGCGGGTGATGCCGGCCACCAGCACCGTCGCCTGCTGCCCGTCCTGGGCGAGCGCCAGCATCCGGGTGCCGTCGCGCGACACGGCGATCGAGGCGAGCGACTCGACCTCGCTCCAGGCCGTCGCGACCTGCATCGAGCGCGAGCCGTCCGCGGAGTACGCCACCAGCTGCCCGGGCGAGGCCGACGGCACCGACCAGACGTACCCGAGCGGATCGATGGACGGCGCGACGAGGCCCGACCGCGCGTCGAGGAGGACGTCGGCACCGTCGGGCTCCACGAGGCTCACGCCCGCGGCGGTGAGCACGGCGGCCGATGCGTCCGAGTCGGCCCCGCGCTGCTCGCCGAGGACCGCGGCCCGCGGCTGCAGCGCCTCGATCCGATCCGAGATCCCGAGGCCGGCCAGCCCGGAGGAGCCGAGGAATCCGAAAGCGTCGTCGGTCAGCACGAGCGGCCGGGTGTCGACGCGGGGCGAGGTCGGCAGGCCGGTGACCTCGGAGGGGACGTCGATCGGGTTCTGCTCGACCGAGAGCGCGACTCCGGTGACGTTCGAGACGTTCGCGAGGCTCCGGTTCAGCTGCAGGGCCATCAGCCGCCACTGCGCCGGATCGGCCTCGAGAGCGGCCGGGTTCAGGTCCACCACGGCGCGCTGCGACTCGACCGGGACGGTCTCGGCCGCCAGCGTCGTCCCGGTCGGGAAGGCCGACACGACGGCGGCGGAGTCCCGCAGCCACGGCGTGGGGCCGCGCAGCAGCTCCGTGACGATCGTGGTGCTGGTGGAGCTGTCGGCGCGCGAGGCGAACCAGCGCAGGTCCGGCACGAGGTACTGGTATCCGGGGTCGAAGAAGTAGAGCGCGTGCGTCGAGAAGACCTGCTCGAAGGTGGTGCGGTCGATCACCACGCCGCTCGGCGGCGCGCTGATGCGCCACTCGCCGTTCTCCTGGACGAAGCCGTAGTCGAGGGTCAGGCCGGCCGTGGTGGCGACGTCGGTGTAGACGCCGGTCGCGTCGACCTCGGCGACGGGCGTGATCGTCAGCGAGAGCGTGGATCCCGACTGCGGCGATGCGGAGCGCTGGCCCTCGTCGACCGTGACGTGCTCGCCCGGCGTCCAGTCGGCTCCGGTGGAGAGGAACTCGCGGGCGATCTTGTAGTTGTTCTGCGGGCTCGACGCGGCGTCGATGAAGCCGGTCAGGATGTCGCGCTGCGACGCACCGACGGCGGGTCCCGACGGGAGGAAGTCGTACTGGAGGTCCTGCGGCGCGGTGTCGGGCCGTCCGACTCCGACGTCGCCGTCCCGCGGGATGCCGGCGCACCCGGCCAGCCCGAGCGCGAGCAGCGCGGCGGCCGCGGCGGCGCGGAGGACGCCGCGCCTCACGGGAGCACCCCCGCGGCCCCGACCGGAGGAGCCTGCAGCGGCGGGAGGACGATCGGGCCGCTGTAGGCCTGCTCGCCCGCGTCGACCGGGGGCAGCGGGAGCGGCGAGGCCTCGATCCGCTCGCCGCGGTGCCGGGGCACGGTCAGGCGGAAGCAGGCGCCGCGATCGGGCACTGACCAGACCTGCAGCCAGCCGTGGTGCAGGGCGGTGTCCTCCTGCGCGATGGAGAGGCCGAGGCCGGTGCCGCCGAGCGTGCGGCGACGGGACGGATCGGCGCGCCAGAAGCGGTCGAAGACGCGCACCACCTCCTCGCTGCTCATGCCGTGCCCGTAGTCGCGCACCGCGAGGGCGACCGCGCTGGCGTTGCTGTCGACGGTGACGACGACCTCGCGGCCGTCGCCGTGCTCGATCGCGTTGCCCAGCAGGTTGCGGACGATCCGGCGGATGCGGCGCGGATCGAGGTCGGCGTCGAAGTAGCCGCCCGGGGCGGAGAGAGTGAGCCGGGAGCCGTTCGCCTCGGCGATCCCGCGCATCGCCTCGATCTCGTCGCCGGCCAGCTTCACCAGGTTGACCGGCTCGAGCTCGAGCTCGGCCGACCCCGCGTCGTGGCGGGAGATCTCGAGCAGGTCGGCGAGGAGGCTCTCGAAGCGGTCGATCTGGCTGTGCAGCAGCTCGACCGTGCGCTCAGCGACCGGGGCGAAGTCCTCGCGCTGGTCGTAGAGCACGTCCCCGGCCAGCTTCATCGTCGTCAGCGGCGTCCGGAGCTCGTGCGAGACGTCCGAGACGAACCGCTGCTGGACCTGGCTGAGCGTCGCGAGCTCGCTGATCCGGTCCTGCAGGCTGTCGGCCATGCCGTTGAAGGACCGGGCGAGGGTCGCGATCACATCCTGGCCCCGCTCCGGGATCCTCACGTCGAAGTCGCCGGCGGCGAGGCGCTGGCTCGTCTCGGCCGCGACCCGGACCGGGGCGACGACGATCCGCACGACGACCCAGCTGACCGCTCCGATCAGCAGGATGAGCAGGATCCCCGCCACGTTGAGCACCTGCTGCACGAACTGGAGCGTCCGCTCCGCGTCCGCGAGGGAGTAGCCGATGTACAGCTCGTAGCGCCCGGCCGAGCTCGGCAGCTCGAGGGTCGAGCCGACGAGGATGCCGGGCTGCTGCTGACCGGAGGCGTCGAGCGTCACCGACTGCCAGTACTGCCCGTCGGAGCCCGCCTGCACCCGCTCGCGCAGCGCGTCGCTGATCACGCCGTTCTGCAGCTCGCGGTTGTAGATGTCCTGGGGCGCCAGCGAGGACGCCTCCTGGTCGGGCGAGCGCACGACGGCGATCAGCGCGGAGGAGGAGGCGTCCCGGACGGCGGTGCGCACCGAGCTCATCACCTCCTCCATGTCCTGGCGGGTGGAGACGGTGGCGGCGTCGAGGTAGCCCTGCGCGGCCCGGGTCGCGCGCGACGTGTCGCCCGTGACCTGCGTCAGCCGCGACTGGAACAGGTTGTCGCTGATGCTGTACGAGAGGTAGACGCCGGTCGAGCCGATGGCGATGCCGCTGAGCAGAACCGTGATCGCGACCGCCCGGAACTGCAGCGACGTGCGCCACACCCCGAGCACGCGGCGGGGCCACCGGCGCACGTCGGGAGCGGCGAGGCGGGGCACGGTCAGCCCGGGAGGACGGCGCCGGCGCGGTAGCCGACGCCGCGCACGGTCATCACGATGCGGGGGTCGTCCGGGTCCTTCTCGACCTTGGCGCGCAGGCGCTGGACGTGCACGTTCACGAGGCGGGTGTCGGCCTTGTAGTGGTAGCCCCAGACCTGCTCGAGCAGCATCTCGCGGGTGAAGACCTGCTGGGGCTTGGAGGCGAGGGCGAGGAGGAGGTCGAACTCGAGCGGGGTCAGGCCGATGCGCGTCTCGCCGCGGCGGACCTCGTGGCCGGCGACGTCGAGGCTCAGGTCCCCGACCTGCAGCACCGCGTTCGCGGCGGCGGTGGCGGGACGTAGGCGCGTCCTGATCCGCGCGACGAGCTCCTTGGGGTCGAACGGCTTGACCATGTAGTCGTCGGCGCCGGACTCGAGGCCCTGCACGACGTCGGAGGTGTCGGACTTGGCCGTCAGCATGATGACGGGGACGCCGGACTCGGCGCGGATCGCGCGGCACACCTCGATCCCGTCGATCCCGGGCAGCATCAGGTCGAGCAGGACCAGGTCCGGCCGGGCCCGCCGGAAGGCCTCGAGGGCGCCGGAGCCGTCCGCGCAGAAGGAGACGTCGTACCCGTCGGCGCGCAGGACGATGCCGATCATCTCGGCCAGGGCGGCGTCGTCGTCGACCACCAGAATGCGCGCGCTCATCGGTCTGCTCTTCCTCGTCTCGGGTCGCGCCCGCCCACGGCGCGCACGGTGACCCGACCCAGGCTAACCGACGCACCTCCCCGCGGGCGGGGAGCGGGCTCGGCGGGCGAAGGGGTCCGCTCGGGGGAGGACCCCGCCCGCACGCCTGTGACAGCATGGAGGGGATGACCGACGCAGCTCAGTGGCCCCCGCCCGCAGGGCGTCCGGACGACGCGGCCGTCCCGGCGCAGGACGGCAACCGGCGCAGGCCGCTGCCCGCTCCCGTCGCCCCGGCCTGGTCGCCCGCGCCGACGAGTGCAGGTCCCCTACCACCCGCTCCCGCCGGGGGCTCCTGGTCGCACGCCTCCGGCGCCGGCCCCTGGTCGCCCGGACGCCCAGCGCCCGGCTGGACTCCCCCGCCCAAGCCCGGTCTCGTGCCGCTGCGCCCGCTCGGCTTCGGCACCCTGCTCGGCGCCCCGTTCCAGGTCCTCCGCCGCAGCCCCCGCACGACCCTGGGCGTCGCCCTGCTGGTGCAGGGCCTCGGGTCGGTGCTCGCCCTGGCGGTCTACGGCTTGATCGCGGTGCTCGCCGTCGGGCGCATCGCGCAGGCGGAGTCCGCCGACCGCGACGCCGTCGGCGCGGGCTCCCTCGCGGTCGTGGTCCTGGCCGCCCTCATCCCCCTCGCCGTCTCGCTCGCCAGCGGCGCCCTCGTGCAGGGCGTGGTCGTGCTCGAGGTCACCCGCGGCGTCCTCGGCGAGCGGGCTACCTTCCGACAGCTGCTCGCCCGGCTGCGGGGCCGCTTCTGGGCGCTGATCGGCTGGACGGTCCTGCAGGGCGTCGGCTACCTCCTCCTGGTGCTCCTCGCCGTGGCGCTCGCCGTGCCGCTGTTCGTCATCGGAGCGATGGACGGGACGTCGAGCGCGATCGTCGGCGGAATCCTGGTACTCGTCGGCTCCGGCCTGGTCGCCCTCGCGCTGGGGGTCTGGCTGTCGACGAAGCTCGCCCTGGTTCCGAGCCTGATCGTCGTCGAGCGGCTGCCGCTGCGCCGTGCGGTGGCGCGCTCCTGGCGGCTGGTGGCGGGCGGCTTCTGGCGCACCTTCGGCGCGCTCGCGCTGATGACCGTGATCATCCAGGTCGCCGGCCAGATCGTGGCCACGCCGTTCAGCCTGCTCATCCCGATCGCCGGCGCCCTGATCGCCCCGACCGACCCGGACGCGCAGCTCGTCACCTCGCTCGTGGTGACGATCGCCTCCGTCGCCGTGGGCTTCGTGATCGGCGCCGTCGGCACCGTGCTCCAGTCGGCCGTGACGGGCCTGGTCTACCTCGACCGACGGATGCGCCGCGAGGGCTTCGACCTGGTGCTGATGCGCCACGTCGAGGAGCGCGCGGCGGGCCGCCCCTCCCCCGATCCCTTCCCCGTGCCGGAGCGCCCGTGATCCTCGCCGCGGCCCCTCTCGAGCCCGACGCGGAGCAGGCGCGCCGACTCCTCCTCGAGGAGCTCGCCGACCCGCGCTACCGGGCGGCCGAGCCGACCCTGTTCGACCGGGTGGTGCAGGCGGTGCGCGACTGGTTCGCCTCCCTCACGCTGCAGGGCGACGGCCCGCCGGTGCCGATCGCCGCCGTGATCGGCGTGCTGGTGCTGGTGGCGCTCGTGGTGGCCGCGCTCGTCATCGCCGGACGGCCGCGCGCCGGTCGCCGCAGCACCGTCACGGGAGCGGTGCTCGCCGACGACGACACCCGCTCGGCCGCGACCCTCCGCTCGCTCGCCGAGGCCGCGGCCGCCCGCGGGGACTGGGACGAGGCGCTCGTCGAGCGCTTCCGCGCCCTGGTGCGCTCCCTCGACGAGCGGACCGTCCTGCGGGTCTCCCCCGGCACGACCGCGCTCGGCCTGGCGTCGCGCGCTTCCGCGGCCTTCCCCTCCTCCGCCGCCGCGCTGCGCCGCACGGCCGACGACTTCGACCGCGTGCGCTACCTCGGGCAGCCTTGCGGCCCGGCCGAGTACGAGCGCGTCGCGGCTCTGGACCGCGAGCTCGCCGCGGCCTCGCCGGTCCTGGACGCCCTGGCGGCGCCCCGGTGAGCGCCGACACGGTCTCCAGCCCGACCCTCGGCGGACTGCTGCGCCGCGGACGGGTGTGGGTGCTCCTCCTCGTGATCGTCGCGGTCGGCACTCTGCTGCTCACCGTCGCGACCGGGACCCGGGTGGCCGCCCCGGACCTCGACGTCGACAGCGCGACCCCGGACGGCGCCCGCGCGCTCGCCCAGGTGCTGCGCGATCAGGGCGTCGAGGTCGTCCGCGCCGACGACCTGGACTCCGCTCTCGCCGCCTCCTCCCCCGACGCGACACTGCTCGTCGACGACCCGGAGGTGGCCCTCGACGAGGCCCAGTACCGCCGGCTCGCCCGCGCCTCGGCCTCGCTCGTCCTGGTGACCCCGGGAGGAGCCGCGCTCGACGCCCTGCTGCCGGACGTCCGCTTCGCCGGCTCCCCGGCCGGCGACGGCCCCTTCCGCGCCGAGTGCCCGCTCCCCGCGGCCGAGCGCGCCGGGACGCTCCCCGCCGGAGGGAGCACGTACCGGATCCTCGACGACGGCGACGCCGTCGGCTGCTTCCCCTCGGGCGACGACGGCTTCCTGCTCGTGAGCACCGGGTTCCCGCAGGGCGCCGAGGTCACCGCGATCGGCGACGCCGACCTCCTCCGCAACGGCACCATCGGCCAGGACGGCCGCGCCGCTCTCGCGCTCGGACTGCTCGGCGGTGAGGAGCGGCTGGTCTGGTACCGCGCCGGAGCCGCCGACTCGGCGAGCACCACCCCTGCACCCGCCGACCTCGCGCCCGGCTGGGTGACCCCGGCTCTCCTGCTGCTGGTGGCCGTGTTCGTCGCCTCCGCCGTCTGGCGCGGCCGCCGGCTCGGCCCGCTCGCGATCGAGCCGCTGCCGGTCGTCGTGCATGCGAGCGAGACGGCCCGCGGTCGCGCGCGGCTCTACGCGCGCGGAGCCCTGCGGCCCCGCGCCCTCGACGCACTGCGCATCGGCACCCTCCGGCGGACGGCCGCGCTCCTGGGACTCGCTCCGGCGACCGGGGTCGACGAGATCGTCGCCGTCGCCGCCGAGCGCCTCGGCCGCGATCAGGCCGCGCTGCGCCGTCTGCTCGTCGACGACCTGCCGGGCGACGACGCCGCCCTCGTCGCCGCCTCCGACGACCTCCTCCGCTTCGAGAGCGCGCTCCGCGCCGCCCTCTCCCCGACGACCGCCCGACGACCGGAAGGCCCCTCCCGATGAGCGACACCACCCCCTCCGCCCGCGACGGAGCGCCGGTCTCCGACGACGACCTGCGCGCCGAGCTCGACCGGGTCCGCTCCGAGGTCGGCCGCGCGGTCGTCGGCCAGGACGGCGCCGTCTCCGGGCTCCTGATCGCCCTGCTCGCGGGCGGGCACGTCCTGCTCGAGGGCGTCCCCGGAGTCGCGAAGACGCTCCTCGTGCGCGCCCTGTCCGTCTCGCTCGGCCTCGACACCCGCCGGGTGCAGTTCACGCCGGACCTGATGCCCGGCGACATCACCGGCTCCCTCGTCTACGACGCCTCCACCTCCGGCTTCGCCTTCCGCGAGGGCCCGGTCTTCACGAACCTCCTGCTGGCGGACGAGATCAACCGCACGCCGCCGAAGACCCAGGCCGCGCTCCTCGAGGCGATGGAGGAGCGCCAGGTCAGCGTCGACGGGCGCACCCTGCCTCTGCCGGACCCGTTCCTCGTCGCCGCCACGCAGAACCCGGTGGAGTACGAGGGGACCTACGTGCTCCCGGAGGCCCAGCTGGACCGGTTCCTGCTCAAGCTCGTGCTCGACATCCCGCCGCGTGACGTCGAGGTGGAGGTGCTCTCGCGCCACGCCGCGGGCTTCGACCCGCGCGACCTCGACGCCGCGGGCGTGCGACCCGTGCTCGACGCCGCCCGTCTGCGCGCCGCCCAGGCCTCGGCCCGGCGCGTCGGAGCCGGTCCCGACGTCCTCGGCTACATCGTCGACCTCGCCCGCGCCACCCGCGAGAGCCCGAGCGTCAAGCTCGGCACCAGCCCCCGCGGCTCGACCGCCCTGCTCGCGGCGTCCCGCGCCTGGGCCTGGCTCAACGGCTACGGCTCGATCACCCCCGACCACGTGCAGGCGATGGTCCTGCCCGTGCTGCGCCACCGCATCCAGCTGGAGCCGGAGGCGGAGCTCGAGGGCGTCCGCACCGAGGCCGTCCTGGGCGGGATCCTGCAGCAGGTCCGCGTCCCGGTCTGAGCCGTGCACCTCACCGGACGCAGCGTCCTCGTCCTCCTCGTCGGCCTGGTGCCGGTCGTCCTCCTGGGCGGCCGCCCCGAGGTCGCCTTCGCCGTGCTCGGCCTCTGGCTCCTGGCCTGGGCGGTCCTCGTCGGGATCGACGTCGCGGTCGCGGGCTCGCCCCGGGCCGTGGTGCTCGAGCGGCGGGTGCCGGACCGGGTGCGGCTCGGCGAGCGGGCCGAGGCGACCCTCCTGGTCACGAGCACCGGCCGCAGGAGGATCACGGGGGTCCTCCGCGACGCCTGGGAGCCCTCGGCCGGCGCCCTCGAGACCCGGTCGCCCCTGCGTCTGCCGCCGGGCGAGCGCCGCGCGGTGACCACGGTCCTGGAGCCGCTGCGCCGCGGCGAGCGCCGGGCACTCCACGTCACCATCCGCTCCCGCGGGCCGCTCGGCCTGGCCGGCCGCCAGGCGACGCGGGCCGCGCCGGCCGTCGTGCGGGTGCTGCCCGCCTTCCGCTCCCGCCGCCACCTGCCCTCGCGCCTGGCGCGGCTGCGCGAGCTGGAGGGGCGGACCAGCGTGATGATCCGCGGCCAGGGGACCGAGTTCGACAGCCTGCGCGAGTACGTCCGCGGCGACGACGTCCGCTCGCTCGACTGGCGGGCGACCGCGCGGCGCCGGGAGCCGGTCGTCCGCACCTGGCGCCCGGAGCGCGACCGGCGCGTGATCGTCGTGCTCGACACGGGCCGCACGTCCGCCGCACGGATCGAGGACGAGCCGCGCCTGGACACGGCGATCGAGGCGTCACTCCTCCTGGCGGCCCTCGCGGCCTCGGCCGGCGACCGGGTCGACGTGCTCGCGTTCGACCGCACCCGGCGAGCCCGCGTGCACGGCGCCACCGGCACGGAGGTGCTGACCCGCGTCGTGGACGCCCTCGCCCCCGTGCAGCCCCAGCTCATCGAGACCGACTGGGCGGCGGTGCCCGCGCAGGTGCGCACCCTGGCCTCCCAGCGCTCGCTGGTGGTGCTCCTCACCGCGCTCGACTCGGTCGGCTCGGCGGAGGGGCTCCTCGCGGTGCTCCCGCAGCTCACCCGCGTGCACACGGTCGTGGTCGCCTGCGCGCTCGACCCAGAGCTGCAGCGGATGGCGGAGGACCGGAGCGACCGGGCCGCGGTCTACTCCGCCGCCGCCGCGGAGCGCTCGCTCGCGGACGTCGACCGGCTCTCGGCCGCCGTCCGCCGTCTCGGCGGGGACGTCGTGCTCGGCAGCCCCTCCGCGCTCCCGCCGGCGCTCGCGGACCGCTACCTCGCGCTCAAGGCGGCCGGACGGCTCTGACCTGCGAGAGGGGCCGTCGTCGGTCCCGGGAGCGCTGATCGACGGCCCGCTCCGACGGCCGCGCTCGTCCGGCTCGGCTCAGCCGGCCGCGATGCTCCGCGACCCGGCCTCGAACCGGTCGAGGTCGCCCGTCTCCCCCGCCCGCACCGCGCGCCCGCCGACGACGATCATGTAGAAGAGGAACGCGCCGAGGGCGAGCGCCCCGATCCCGATCTTGAGCCACCAGGGCCAGGGCGCCGGAGTGACGAACCCCTCGATCACGCCCGAGACGAGCAGCACGAAGACCAGGCCGATCGCCACCGTGAACAGGCTCCGCGCGTCCTCGGCGAGCGCCTGGCCGCGGGTGCGCGCGCCGGGAGCGATCCAGGCCCAGAAGATCCGCAGGCCCGCGGCCGCGGCGACGAACACGGCCGTCAGCTCGAGCTGTCCGTGCGGCGCGATGTAGAGGAAGAACGTGTCGCCCTCCCCCACATGGAACATCACCGCGATCGACGTTCCGAGGTTCTGCGCGTTCTGCAGCAGGATGTACGGCACGTAGACGCCGACGATCCCGAAGGCCACGCACTGCGCCGCGATCCAGGCGTTGTTGGTCCAGACCTGCCCGGCGAACGAGGCGGCGGGGTTCTCGGAGTAGTAGTCGATGAAGTCGCCTCGGGCGAAGCGCCGCAGCTCCTCGTCGTCGCCCAGCGCGGCGAGCAGGCGCGGGTCGCCGAGGATCCAGAGCGCGTAGAGCGTCGCCACCACCGCGGTCGCGAGGGCGACGGCGAGCGTCAGCCAGCGCAGCCGGTGCAGAGCGGCCGGGAGCGAGAGGACGACGAAGCGGGAGACCGCGGCGAGCGGCTCGTCTCGCGTGCCGGTCAAGCGTCCCCGAGCCCGCGAGAGCGAGACGGCGAGCCGAGTGCCGACGGCCGTCGATCCGGCGGTGGAGGAGATCGTGGCGAGGTCCGCGGATGCCGCCTGGTAGCGCTCGATCAGCTCGTCCGCCTCGGCTCCGGTCAGGCGGCGCCTGCGCGAGAGCTCGTCGAGGCGGGTCCACTGCGCAGCGCGGGCGGCCGAGAGAGCGTCGATGTCCATCTCCTGACAGGATAGCCAGGCACGCCGCCGAGGCCGAGCATCCGGGAGGAGCACCGTGGAGGAGCAGCGCACCGAGTTCGACGACGCCGACCTGGTCACCGGCGAGGCGATCGCGCTCGAGGTGCCCGTCACCTCGTTCGTGCTCCGCGCGGTCGGCGCGATCATCGACCTGATCGCGGAGCTCCTGCTCGCGCTGGGCCTGTTCCTGCTGGTCTCCTCCCTCTCCGGGGACGGCGGCCTGGACCCCGCCGCCTCGGCCGCCGTGGCGATCGCGGCCCTCGTCATCGCCATGGTGATCGTGCCGGTCACCGTCGAGACGGCCAGTCGCGGCCGCTCGCTCGGGAAGCTCACCGTCGGCGCTCGCGTCGTCCGCGACGACGGCGGTTCCATCGGCTTCCGGCACGCCCTCGTGCGCGGCCTCACCGGCGTCCTCGAGATCCTGATGACCTTCGGCGGGCTCGCCGCGGTCGTCGGCCTCCTCTCGCGCCGATCGCGCCGTCTCGGCGACGTCCTCGCGGGCACGCACAGCCAGCTCGAGCGCGTTCCCCGCGCCGAGCCGCTGGTCGTCGAGATCCCGGAGCCGCTGCGGGGCTGGGCCGTCACGGCGGACACCGCGCGCCTCCCCGACGCCCTGGCGCGCCGACTGGCGCAGTTCCTCCGTCAGCGCCACGGCATGACGGAGCCGTCGCGCTCGCAGCTCGCCGCCGCGCTGGCCGACGAGACCGCGGTCCACGTCTCCCCGCTGCCCGCCGCGCCCGCGGAGGACTTCCTCCTCGCCGTGGCCGCACTCCGCCGGGCGCGGGAGGAGCGCGCCCTGCTCCTGTCCGACCAGCGCCTCGAGCGGCTGGCCCCCGTGCTCTCGAGCACGCCGCGCGGCTTCCCCGAGCGGCCCTGACGCGCGCGGCAGCGGCCTAGGCGGGCCCCGCGCCGTAGCGGACGGTCTCCCAGCCGCGCGGGACGAGGAGCCGCCGGTCGTGCTCGGCGCAGAGGTCGTAGCCGTGCGGATCCGGCGCAGGACTCAGCGGCCCGACCGCCACCAGCGAGTCGCGGTAGTCGTAGGTCAGCGTGACGACGGCCTGCGCGCGGCAGCCCGTCCGCGAGCAGTGCCGTCCGGTCATCGCCGCCCACAGTAGCAATAGGCTGGAGCCATGCCCCGTGCTCGTCGTTCCGCCGCTCGCCCGACGAGCGGGTCGCGCGGAGGCTCCCGCAACCGGCACGGCCGCGGCGCACGAGGGCCGATCACCGGTCCGCACCTCCCCCTGCTGCAGACCCGCTCCGACTTCTTCGAGGCGACGATCGGCTCGGCCTTCGACTACCTCCGCGGCACCTGGCCGGAGGAGCTCGCCGGCATCCGCGTCGACGTCGCGGCGACTCCCGACGTCGACCCCGACCGGCTGCAGGGCACGGGCATCGCGCGGTGGCGCGTCGACCACGCCGCGCGCCGCATCACGCTCTACCGAGTGCCGATCGAGCGCCTGGCGAAGCTGCACCGCCGCGACGAGTGGCACCAGCGCATGCTGATCGAGAGCTACGTGTTCCGCGCCGTCGCGGAGCTGCTCGGCCGCGACCCGTGGGACATCTCCCCGGACCGCTACCGGCACCCCTGAGGCGTCGGCAGCTCAGTGGCGCCGGCACCGCCGAGGCGCCGGCACCGCCGAGGCGCCGCCGCCCCGCGTCTCAGTGCGAGTAGACCGTGATCGGCGAGGAGAGCGGTCCCGGCGGGACGATCGTGTACGAGGCGATCCGCCCGTCGCGCGCGATCGAGACCGAGGCCTGCACCGGCTGGGTGCTGCTGACGACCGCGCCGTCGCCGTCCAGCGGGGTCGCGAGAGCCGCGAACGGGCCGAGCTCGAGCGTGCGGGTGCCGCCCGGGGCCTCGATCTCGACCGAGGCGGTCGAGTCGCTGCCGTTGACCAGGTGCAGTCGCGCGTCGCCCTCGCCCGTTCCGGCGACGCCGAAGGGCGTCGTGGTCGCGGTGCCGGAGGCGAACCAGGCGAAGTCCGTGCCGGCCGAGCCGGTCGAGGTCGTCCGCCCCGCCGCTACGATCGGCTGATCGGCCCGCAGGACGATGCGGTAGGAGCCGTCCGCCAGGCCCGTGAGCGGGACCTCGCCGACGAGGCCGGCGGGGACGACGACCTGGGTGGAGGCGCCCGACCCGCTCGGGTCCTCGTTGGTGACCTCGACCGAGACCGTGCTGTCGGCGTCGCCGGGGGTGAGGATGCGCAGTACGGGGCTGCCCGCGCCACCGCTGCCGTCGTCGCTCGCGGTCTCGGCCGGAGGCGACGTGACGGTGAAGCCGGCGATCACGGCGAGCGTGTCCGGGCCGGCGGAGGGGCCGGTGGTCTCGACGCCCTCCGGGGTGAGGCCGGAGATGGCGCTGCTCTGCATGCTCGCGGCGACCTCGCCGCCCCGGGCGGTCACGTGCACGACGGGCTGGACGACCCCGGGGGCGAGCCCCGCGAGCGGGAGCGCGCGGACCGCTCCGGCCGGAACGACGATGCCCGTGGCGCCGGTGGCCTGGACGGTGCCGGTCTCGGAGAAGAGCGTGAGGTCGACGGTGGAGGCGACCTCGCTCGGGTTCGCCAGGATCAGCACGGAGGTGCGCCCGACGTCGGTCGAGCCGGCCACGAGCCAGCTGTCGGCCGAGGGCTCGGCGCAGGCGCGGGCGGACAGTCCGGAGAGGGTGTCCGTGCCGATGGCCTGGACGGTGGCTCCACCGGGAGCGGGGTCGGAGCCTGCGGGCACGCTCAGACCGGTGATGCCGGTGCCCGGTGCGGCGACATCGTCCTCGTCGAGGACCGTGGGGTCCGAGGTGGAGCCCTCGGGCCGGACCGCGGTCGCCGCGCCGTCGAGGGCGCGCAGCTGCTCCGGCTCTCCGGCGTCGATCAGATCGCCGCCGCAGACCAGCGAGCTGTCGGCCGCGACGGGCGTCACGACGACGCCCTCCGCGGCGCTCGAGACCAGGGGGGACGGGAGGAGCTGGGGCACGACCACGGCGGCCGCGGCGATCACGACTCCGGCCGCGCCCACCGCACCGCGCAGGGCCGTCCGGCGCCGACGGGCGGCCGAGGGTGCGCGATCGGGCGTCGAGGCCGCGGCGCGATCGGCGCGGCGCTCCGCGCGGGAGCGGCGGTCGGAGGACTCGGGCATCTGCTTCTCCTGGTCGGCGGGGTCAGACATCGTCGTTCCCGTCGTCGAACTGGCCGGTGGCCTCGCCCGGCTCGTCGTCGATCCCGGCGACCGCGCCGCTGGAGCGGCCCCGCTCGAGGGAGAGCCCGGTGGGCACCGCCAGCAGGAGGGCGACGACGAAGACGAGGAGGAGGGCGATCGTGTAGGCGATCCCGAAGGGTCCGACCACGCCGGACGGAGCGGCCTCGGTGCGGGTCCCCTCGGTGTCGACGGCCGTCCAGAGGAGCCCGTAGCGGGTGTCGCCGACGGCCGAGAACGCCGCGTTGCCGTCGAGGGAGACGGCCGCCCGCGCGCGCACGGCGGCGGCTGCGTCGCCGACCTGGGTGCCGGCCGGCTCGGTCAGCACGACGAAGCGCACGCCGAGGCTCTCGAGCGCGGAGGGGACGTCGTAGCCCGTCCGCGAGACGAGGTTGCCCGCCAGCTCGTCGATCGCGTCCGTGCTCTCGGCGCCGGTGTTCGCGAGGGTCGACTGCTGGTCGAGGGTCGCGCCCGCTCCGCGCTCCAGCCGGGCGAGGACGCCGCCGTCCGCCTGCGGGACGAGCACGATCGTGCCCACCCGCGGGTCGTTCCGGGCCTCGGCCGCCACGTAGGCGGGGAGCGAGCGGTCCGACGTGGTCGACACGGACGTGCCGGCGCCGGTCGGGAAGGCCACCGCGAGCGGACCGACCAGTGCTGCTGCCGCGGCCGTGACGACGAGCGCCGGCACCACGCGCACGGAGCGCACGGCGGCGAGCGAGAGCGACGCGCCGATCACCAGGCCGAGCCAGTAGAGGCTGAGACCGGTGCCGCTCCAGACGGAGACCGCCTCGGAGCCGGTGGTCGCGACCTGCACGCCCTGGGCGAGCGAGGCGGTCACGAGACCCGCCGCCGCCACGCCGACTCCGCCGAGGGCCGAGAGGTTGTTCGGGAGGAGGAGGGCGGCCAGCGCCGCGACGATCAGCGGCACGACGAGCACGGCCGTGACCAGCGGGGCGGCGGAGGCGCCGATCCCCAGACCGCCGAGGAACGCGAGCCATCCGTCGGGCAGACCGGCCGGGAAGCCGGCGAGCAGCGCGACGAGGTCCGACTGCGCGGAGGGCAGCGGGACGCCCGGATCCGCGAGGACGCCGAGCCAGTCGCCCCGCGGTGCGCGGGCGACCACCAGCGGGAAGAGGAGGACGGCCGCGGGGATCGGCAGGCCGAGGAAGCGGCCGATCCGCCGCCCCGAGGTGGCGACGACGACGAGCCAGATCACCAGGAGCGGCACGGCCAGCACCGGCGCGCACGCGACGACGGCCGCAGCCAGGATCGAGGCGCTCGCGGAGGCGGACCAGGAGCGGTACGCGCCGAACCCGGCGAAGAAGAGCCAGGGAAGCAGCACGTGCACCAGCAGCGGGGCGGGGCGCCCGTCGGCCTGCGCCGCGAAGAAGGCGGGAGCGAGGATGTAGACGAGGGCTCCGGCGGCGCGGGCGGTCGCGCGCGGGGTGAGCCGCGCGATCATCAGCCAGGCGCCGAGGGCGGCAGCGGGGAGCGCGACGAGATAGAGCAGCACCATCGAGTAGCTGGGCGACCAGAAGGTCAGCGAGCCGAGCACGGCGAGGACGGCGGCGAACGGGTCCGCCGCGCCGATGAACCCCGAGCCGAGGTCGCGCCAGCCGTAGGCCGCGTTGCGCCACAGCTCGCCGACGGTCGGCGAGAGCGTCAGCAGACCGCCGCCGCTGAGCGCGGGAGCAGCGAGGAGCGGCGTGTAGACCACCAGGCCGGCGAGCGCGGCGATGAGGACGACCCACACTCCCCCGCCCTGGAAGAAGTGCAGCGGATGGCGGTCCCGCCCGGCCTGCACGCGCACGGCGTCGTGGCGCACCGAGCGCAGCTGCCGCACCACGTCCAGCGGGATGCGGAGCGGCGCGATCGCCTTCCAGCCCACGTTCTTCGACGAGCGGAGAACGGTGCGGGCCCGCAGCACCTTCGTCCCCCCGAAGGCGACGACGAGGGCCGCCAGCAGCTCCCCTCCGACCAGCCCGGGCTGCTTGCGCAGCAGGCGCACGACCGCGCGGCCGATCGCCAGCGGGACGAGCGAGAGCCAGTGCAGGAGGAGGAGCGCGACGGGCGCGTAGGCGAGCCGGCGGTGCAGCTGCGCGGTGCGGTGCTGGCGCGCGCGGCGCCGCTCCCCGCTGTCGATGCGGCGGCCGTCGGGGCGCTGCAGCCCGATGCGGGCGGTGGTGACGCGGGCGTCCGGCACGCGGCTGACCCTGTGCCCGGCGAGCCGGGTGCGGATCGAGAAGTCGAGCGCGTCGTCGACGACCGGCAGGCCGGGGTCGAAGCCGCCGAGCTCCTCCCAGAGGGAGTGGCGCACGAGCATGCCGCCGGCGGCGACGGCCAGGACGTCGGGCGTGGAGTCGTGCTGGCCCTGGTCGAGCTCGTCCTCGACGAGGTGGACGGTCGTGCCGTGCTTGGTGATCGACTCGCCGTAGCTGCGGATGTAGCCGGAGCGCGTCCAGTCCATGATCTTGGGGCCGGCGACCGCGACGGAGGGGGCGACCTCGACGGCTCCCAGCAGCGCCGCGAGGGCGCCGGGCTCGGGAGCGGAGTCCTGCGCGAGCAGCCACAGCCACTCGTCCTCTCCGGCCGGCGGCTGCATCACGCGGACAGCGCGGGCCACGGCCTGGCCGAAGGGGAGGTGCTCGGCGACCTGCACGAGCTGCGTCGGACCCCAGGACGCGAGGAGCTCGTCGGTCGTGTCCTTCGAGCCTCCGTCGACGAACACCGTCGCGTCGGGCTGACGGGTCTGCGCCCGCAGGGCCGCGAGGGTTCGTTCCAGATAGGCCGCGCCGTTGCGCGCGACGAGGACGGCGGTGACTCGTGGATACATCGCGGACCACCCTAAGCGATGCCGCCGCGCCGCCCGCCTGCGGCTCGCCGCCCCGTCCGTCGGGTCGCGGCGAGGAGGGGACTAGGCCCGGCGGCGCAGCTTCCGGCGCTCGCGCTCGGAGAGGCCGCCCCAGATGCCGAAGCGCTCGTCGTTCTCGAGCGCGTACTCGAGGCACTGCGCCCGGACCTCGCACGAGGTGCAGATCTTCTTGGCGTCGCGGGTCGAGCCGCCCTTCTCGGGGAAGAAGGCCTCGGGATCGGTCTGCGCGCACAGCGAGTCGACCTGCCAGGAGAGCGCGCCCCCCGGCGCCTCGGTCGCGGTGTCGATCCCGGGTCGGACCCCGGGCACGCCCAGACGGACCGGATCGACGAACCAGTCCTCGGGGACTCCGGAGTGCTGTTCCGGAAGCGTCATGCCGTCTCCTACCCCGCCTGCGAACCGATGATCGGCGGCCGCTCCTCCCGGAGCCGCTGCCTAGGTAATTACAGCGGTGTCATTCGCTCAGGTCAAGTCGCGGACCATAAACCCTCAACCCGCCGTGGAGGGTTCACGACACACCGGCGTGTCGCGAACGTGAGATCCGATCAGGCCGTCGCGGCGCTCCGTGCGCGCCATGCGCTCTCCACCATCTCGGCGACGGTGTGCCGCATCTCCCAGCCCAGGTCGCGGGCCGCCGTCTCACCGGAGGCGACGATGCGGGGCGGATCGCCCGGCCGCCGCGGGGCGACCTCGGGCGTGAAGGCGATGCCGGTGCTGTCGGCGATCGCGCGCATTATCTCCCCGACGGAGGCCCCGGATCCGCTGCCCAGGTTGTAGACCGGGTCGATCGGCTCGCCGGCGGCCAGGCGGCGCGCCGCGGCGACGTGCGCGAGCGCCAGGTCCGCGACGTGGATGTAGTCGCGGACGCAGGTGCCGTCCGGTGTCGGGTAGTCGTCGCCGTTGATCCGGGGCGTGCGGCCGTCCAGCAGCGCCTCGAAGACGAGGGGGAAGAGATTGTGGGGGCTGGTGTCGTAGACGTCCGGGTAGCCGGACCCGACGACGTTGAAGTAGCGCAGGGAGGCGTGCCTGACGCCGTGCGCCCGCCCCGCGTCCGCGAGCAGCCACTCGCCGATCAGCTTCGACTCGCCGTAGGGCGACTCCGGGCTCTTGGGGGTGTCCTCGGTGACGATCTCGACGTCGACCGCGCCGTAGACGGCAGCGCTCGAGGAGAAGACGATCGAGGAGACCCCGGCGCGCTCCATCGCCGCCAGCACGCGCATGGTGCCGGTGACGTTCTGCTCGTAGGTGTGCAGAGGGCGCTGCACCGAGACTCCGGCGTACTTGAACCCGGCGACGTGGACGACGCCCTCGATGTCGTGCTCGGCGAGCACGCGGTCGAGCAGGGCCTCATCGAGGATCGAGCCCTGGTGGAACGGGACGCCCTCGGGCACGAACGACGCGTGCCCCGAGGAGAGGTCGTCGAGGACGACGGGGTCGATGCCCTGCTCCGAGAACGCGCGCACCACGTGCGCCCCGATGTACCCGGCTCCCCCGGTGACCAGCCATGCCATGTGGATCCTCCTCGGTGCGGGCCCGCGACTCCGCGCGCCGGAAGACACCCTAGCGGCGGGGATCGACGGCGTGGATAGGCCGGATGACGACGGGACGCGATATCCTGCCACCGTGCTCCGCTCCGTCGCCCTCCTCGCCCTGCCCGGCCTCGCGCCGTTCGAGTTCGGGGTCGTCTGCGAGGTGTTCGGGATCGACCGCGGCGCCGACGGAGGGCCCGCCCTCGACTTCCGGATCGCCACTCCCGATCCGGGCCGCGTCCGGACGAGCCTCGGATTCGACCTGCTGATCGCAGATGGTCTCGACGCGGCCCGGGACGCGGACCTGATCGCCGTCCCCGCCCACGGCCGCGGGCCCGCCGACGAGCGGGTCCTCGACCTCCTCCGCGAGGCTCACGAGCGCGGCGCGTGGATCCTCAGCGTCTGCAGCGGGGCCTTCACCCTGGCGCAGGCGGGCCTGCTCGACGGCCGGCGCGCGACCACCCACTGGATGCACGCCGCGGAGCTCGCCCGGCGCTTCCCCTCCGTCACGGTGGACCCCGAGGTCCTCTACGTGCAGGAGGGGCGCATCGTGACGAGCGCGGGCACCGCGGCCGGCATCGACGCGGCGCTGCACGTGGTGCGCGAGGAGCTGGGCGCGACGGCGGCGAGCGTCGTCGCCCGGCGGATGGTCGTGCCCCCGCAGCGCCACGGCGGGCAGGCGCAGTACCTGCGGACCCCCGTTCCCGAGGCGCGCGCGGACTCGCTGGCCGAGGTCACCGAGTGGATGCTGGAGCACCTCGACGAGGACCTCTCGATCGAGGCGCTGGCCCGTCGCGCCCTGATGGCCCCCCGCACCTTCGCGCGCCGCTTCCGGGCCGACCTCGGCACGACTCCGCTCGCCTGGCTCACCCGCCAGCGCCTCCTCCGGGCGCAGGTGCTGCTGGAGGAGACGGAGCTGACCCTCGAGGCGGTCGCCGCGCGGGTCGGCTTCGGCACGGCCGCGGTGATGCGCCACCACTTCACGCGCGTCCTGCGGACCACGCCGGCGGCCTACCGCCGCACCTTCGCCGCCTGAGCGGCCGGGTCGTTGAAGGGGTCAGACCGTCGCGACGAAGAGCGTGCCCCGTCCGGTGACGGCGAGAGCGCCCTCCGACGGGGTCACGAACACACTGCCGCCGCGCTCGACGCGGACCGAGCCCTCGGCGCCCTCGAGCGAGAACGAGCCCTCGGTCGCGATCGCGATGGCGGGCCCGTGCAGGGCGACGCGGGCCGGCTCCTCCGACGCCGGCTGCACGACGGCGAGCACGAAGTCGGGGACGTCCGGACGGTAGACGCGCACGCCCGGCCCGGCCTCCTCGGCCGGGAGGTAGGGCACGGGCAGCGGCGAGAACTCGAGCACGCTCACCAGCTCGGGCACGTCGATGTGCTTGGGCGTGAGGCCCCCGCGCAGCACGTTGTCGGAGGCGGCCATCAGCTCCACGCCCGTGCCCGCGAGGTAGGCGTGGATGTTGCCGGCGGGCAGGTAGAGCACCTCGCCGCGGGCGAGGCGGACGCGGTTGAGCAGGAGCGAGAGCACGATGCCGGGGTCGCCCGGGTAGCTCTCGGCCAGGTCCCGGACCGTGGTCGTCTCGAGGCGGTCGTCGCCCGTGGACGCCGCGACGACCGCGGACACCAGCGCGGCGACCTCGGCGCGGTCGCCGTCGGCGAGCAGCCACGACACGGCGCCGCGGAGGACCTCCGAGGGCTCGCCCTCGAGCGTCCGGGCGAACCGCGCGATCGCGGCCGCCTCCTCCGCCGGGGCGCGCCCGGCCAGCTCGGCGAGCAGCGCCCGGGCGTCCGCCGGCTCGCGGAAGCCGCAGAGCGCGTCGAAGCTCTCGCTGAGCGCGTAGATCAGCTCGGGCTTGTGGAACGGGTCCTTGTAGTTGCGATCGGCGGCGTCCCGCCGGATGCCGGCCTCCTCCTCCTCGACGAACCGGCGCCGGGCCCGCTCGGACGAGGGGTGGGCCTGGAGCGACAGCGGCCCGCCCGCGGCGAGGATCTTGAGCAGGAACGGCAGACGGGGAGCGCCCGAGACCGGATCGACCGACCCCTCCACTCCGGCGAGCGCCGCCTCGGGGTGCTCGGCGATCCACTCGGCGAGCGTGCCGGCGCCGACCGAGGCGGGGTCGAGGATGCGCGCGGGCGAGCCCGGGTGCGCGCCGAGCCAGAGCTCGGCCTCAGGGGCGCCGGAGGGCGCGGTGCCGAGGGCCTCCGAGATGCCGGTGAGCGAGCCCCAGGCGTAGTCGCGGGGGGTGTTGCCGATCGGGATGAACACGGGAGCGCTGGCCTTCCGTCCGAGGGGTGGGTCCGAGCCGCTCAGCCGGACGCGCCGGGGCCGCTCCGCTGCGACGCTAGCAGGATCCACAACGCGGGCCCGGGAGGAGGCCCCGCCTGTTGGTGCTCTCCGCCAGAGGACGCGGCACTCGCAGGCGCGCTTCGTACGCTGGGAGTCGCAGCACTGTCGCCGTCGGAGCGGTCGCCGTGCCGCATCCGACGAGCGAGGGAGCACAGAGCATGGACAGCACGACCTTCGAGACCCTGGGGGCCGACTTCTACGGGTTCGAGGCGGCGCTCACGCCCGCCGAGAAGGAGCTGCTGGTCGGCGTCCGCGCGTTCCTCGAGGAGCAGGTGCGGCCGATCGCCGACGAGTACTGGGAGCGCGCGGAGTTCCCGCGGCAGCTGATCCCCGGGATCCACGCCACCGGCGTCATCGGCCTCTCCTGGCCCGAGACCCGCGCGATCGAGAACTCCGCCGTGTTCCGCGGCTGGGTGGCGCTCGAGCTGGGCCGGGTGGACGCGGGCATCGCGACCTACGTCGGCGTGCAGAACGGCCTGGTGATGGGCACGGTCGGCGTCGCCGGCTCCGAGGAGCAGCGCGCCGAGTGGCTGCCGAAGCTCGCCTCGGGCGAGGTCGTCGGCGCCTTCGGCCTCACCGAGCCGCACTCCGGCTCCGACTCCGCCCAGGGCCTGCGCACCACCGCCCGCCGGGACGGCGACGACTGGATCCTCGACGGCGAGAAGCGCTGGATCGGCAACGCGACCTTCAGCGACGTGACCGTGATCTGGGCGAAGGACGCGGAGGACGGCCAGGTGAAGGGCTTCCTCGTCCCCACCTCGACACCGGGCTACCGCGCCACCGCCATCGCGCGCAAGCAGAGCCTGCGCACGGTGCAGAACGCCGACATCGTGCTCGAGGGCGTCCGCGTCCCGGAGTCGCTGCGCCTGCAGGGCGCGAACTCGTTCCGCGACACCGCGAAGGTGCTCCGGCTCACCCGCGCCGAGGTCGCCTGGCAGGCCATCGGCGTCGCGATCGGCGCCTACGACGCGGCGCTGCGCTACGCGAAGGAGCGCGTGCAGTTCGGCAAGCCGCTCGTCGGGCACCAGCTGGTGCAGGACCTCCTGGTCAAGAGCATCGGCAACATCACGGCCAGCATCGCCCTGGCGACCCGCGTGTCCGAGATGCTCGACGCCGGCGAGCAGCGCGACGAGCACTCCGCCCTCGCGAAGGCCTACGCGACGGCCCGGATGCGCGAGACCGTCGCCTGGTGCCGCGAGGTGATGGGCGGCAACGGCATCGTCCTCGACTACGGCGTCGCCCGCTTCTTCGCCGACGCGGAGGCCCTCTACTCCTACGAGGGCACCCGCGAGATGAACACGCTGATCGTCGGCCGCTCGATCACCGGCACCGCCGCGTTCGTCTGAGCCTCCCGTCCGAGCCGTCTTCCCCGAGGGGACGCCCCGGCCGGGGAGCGAGCGGCGGCGCGCCCGGCACGCCGCCGCGCCGCCCCCGCTCCCTAGACTGGTCGCCATGATCCGACGCGCCGCCCCCGCCGCTCCCCGAGCGCTCGCGGTGGCGGTGCTGGCCGTGCTGCTGGCCGGCCAGTCGCTGCGGAACCTCGCCGGATGGTGGGGCTGGGGCGTCGTCGTCGCGGTGCTCCTGGGCGCCTCGATCGCCGTGCTCGTCCGCGCCCGCCCCCGCCTGCGCTGGGCCCGCACGCCGAAGTCGCTGGTCCTCTTCCTCGGGCTCGCGGTGCTCTCGCTGCTGTGGTCCGCCTATCCGGGAGCGAGCGCGATCGGAGTCACGGCGCAGCTCGCGACGACGCTCGGCGGCGTCGTCCTCGCCGTCACGCTGAGCAGCCGGGAGCTGCTCACGGCTCTCGGACGGGCCCTGCGCCTCTCCGTCGGCCTGTCGCTCCTCTTCGAGCTCGTGATCGCGGTCGTCGTGCGGCAGCCCGTCCTGCCGTTCGGCGTCGAGCCTCCCGCCGACGGACCGACGCCCGACGCCTTCTACTGGTCGCAGGCCGCCCTCTTCACCGGCGAGCCCGTCCAGGGGATCGTCGGCAACCGCAACCTCCTCGGCTTCCTCGCCCTGCTCGGCCTGATCGTGATCGCGATCGAGCTGGCGGCCCACTCGATCCGGCGCCGGTGGGGAGCGGTCTGGGTCGCCCTGTTCGTCGCGACCCTCCTGCTCACCCGCTCGGCGACCGTCCTGCTCTGCCTCGTCGCCGTCGTCCTCGCGGCCGCGTTCGCGCTCTGGGCTCGCCGGAGGGGCGAGTCCCGCCGGCGTCCCGTCTACCTGACCGCCGCGGGGCTGGCGGTGGCGGCCGTCGCCGGAGGCGCCGCGGGCTGGGGCGCCCTCCTCGGCCTGCTCGGCAAGAGCGAGGACGCCACGGGCCGCCTCGACATCTGGGACTCGGTGATCGCGCTCACGCTGCAGCGCCCGGTCCTCGGCTGGGGCTGGGTCAGCTACTGGGCTCCCTGGGCCGCCCCGTTCGACACCCTCGCCGAGCGCAAGGGCGTGCTCTACCTGCAGGCCCACGACGCCTGGCTCGACGTCGCCCTCCAGCTCGGAGCGGTCGGCCTCGTCCTCTTCGCGGCGCTCGCCGTCTCGACGCTGTGGCGCTCCTGGTTCCGCGCGGTCGACCGCCCGCGGCGCGACGCGACCTCGACCCTCCCCTACACGGCCGTCAGCCTCGCTCCGCTGCTGATCGTGGTCGCCCTCCTGGCGCAGTCGCTGTTCGAGAGCCGGATCCTCATCGAGGGAGGCTGGCTGCTCCTCGTCCTCTTCGCGGTGCAGACCAAGCGACCGGCGACCGAGACGCCCGAGGTCCTCGCCGCGACCCCGCTCCCCCTCGCCGACGCCTCCCCGAGGCGATGAGGCCCCGCCGCCCCTCGCTCCCCGCCTCCGTCGCCGACGCGACGGCGTCCCCGCAGTTCGCGGCGGCCCTCGCGCAGACCACTCTCGTCACCGTCCTCTGCGCCCCGGCGGTCCGCGGGCTCATCGGCTGGCCCGGCTACATCGCCGCCGTCGCCACGCTCACCGCCCTCGCCGCGGTCATGCTCGTCCTGCGGCGCGGGCGGCTCGACTGGGAGGGCCTGCTGCCCACGAGCATCCTGGTGTTCCTCGGCTGGATCGCGCTCAGCGTGCTGTGGAGCGACTACACCTGGGCCACGGTCTCGAGCGTCGTCTACCAGTTCGCCCTGGCGTTCCTGGCGATCGCGATCGGCCTGACGCGCGACATCATTCAGATCATCCGCTCGGTCGGCGACGTGCTGCGGGTCGTGCTGATCGCCTCGCTCGCCGTGGAGGTGCTCTCGGGGGTGCTGATCGACCAGCCGCTGCGCTTCCTCGGCGTGGAGGGCCTGCTCGCGGTCGGCGGGCCGATCCAGGGACTCGTCGGCACGCGCAACCAGCTCGGGCTGGTCTGCCTGCTGGCGATCGTGACGTTCTCGGTGGAGCTGATGACCCGCTCCGTCGCCCGCGGGCCGGCCGTCGCCTCGATCGCCCTCGCCGCGGTCACCCTCCTCTTCACGCGCTCCGCCGTGAGCGCGGGCGTGCTCGCCGTGGCCGTCGTCGTCGCCCTCGCTCTGCGCTGGGTGCGCCACGGCGACGGCACCCACCGCCGTCGGCGGCAGGTCGCGGTGCTCGGCGTCGCCGCCGCGGCCTCCCTCACCGTGTGGCTCCTGCGCTACCGGGTGATCGAGCTCCTGAACGCGGGCAGCGAGTTCGAGTTCCGGCTGCGGCTCTGGCAGCAGGTCTGGCGCTTCACGGACCTCGCTCCGATCGTCGGCTGGGGCTGGGTGGGCTACTGGCGGCCCGACCTCTACCCCTTCACCGCCATCGACTACCTCTCGGGCCGCCCGCACTCGTCGAGCCTCAACGCGCTCTTCGACGTGGCCCTGCAGGTCGGCGCGGTCGGGGTGGTCCTCTTCGTCGTGCTGATCGGCCTCGCGCTCTGGCGCTCCTGGCTGATCGCCTCCGAGCGCAAGGCGGTCGTGCACGTCTGGCCGGTGCTGGTGCTGACCGTGCTGATGGTCACCGCGCTGGCCGAGAGCTCGATCCTGCTCGACGCCGGCTGGCTGCTCGTGGTGCTCTGCGCGATGCGCGCGGCCCAGGGACTGAGCTGGCGCCGGCTCCTGCACCCGCGGGACTGACCGGACTCCTCAGCGCCCGCGCCGCCGCGCCACCTGGCGGAGCACGGCGAGGTGCTCCTCCCGGCAGCGCTCCCAGCTGAAGGACCGGGCGCGCTCGACGCCGAGCGGGCCGAGCTCGCCGGTCCGCTCGATCGCCTCGAGGATCCCGTCCGCGATCGAGCGCGGCTCGAGCGGATCGACGTAGACCGCGGCGTCCCCGCAGATCTCCGGGAGCGAGCCCGCGTCGGAGGCGGCGACCGGGCATCCCGACGCCATCGCCTCGATCGGCGGGAGGCCGAAGCCCTCGTAGAGGCTCGGGAACGCCAGCACCGCGGCTCGGCGGTAGAGGTCGGCGAGCTCCTCCGGAGTGACGTGGCCGCGCCACTCGACGAAGTCCGGCAGCGGGCCGAGGCGGTCCAGATCCCCTCCTGTCAGCACGAGGCGGAGGGCGTGCCCCTCCTCCCGCAGCAGGCGCACCGCCTCGAACAGGCGGGCGTGGTTCTTGTGCGGCCAGGCGCGCGCCGGGTAGAAGACGAAGTCCTCGCGTGTGCCCAAATTCGCGACGAAGCGCCGGGTGTCCACGCCGAGATGCGACACGTGGACCCGCTCCTCCGGGATGCCCAGCAGCTCGACGATCCGCCCCTTGGTGAAGGCGCTGATGGTGATGACCGCGTCGGCGCGGCGAGCGGTCGCCTCGTAGGCGAGCCGGCGGAAGACGCGCTCGACGCGGGGGAAGAGGTGCGGGAGGTCGCGGTGCTGCAGATCGAACAGCATCTGCACGTGCCCCTGCCGCCGCGACGGCCACGGGAGCGGGACCGTGAACGGGAAGTAGAGCACTGCGTCCCGGCCGAGGCGCCGACGCAGCTGCGGCGTGCGCAGGAGCGCCTGGAGCATCCCCACGGCCCGGCGGCGGTGGCCCGCCCCGCTGACGACCCCCTCGGCCACGACCTCGGGCACGCCCTCGCTGAAGCCGCGCGCGTTCTCGGGGACGAGCACCTGCACGGCGGGCCCCTCCTCCCCCGGCCGCGGCGCCAGGAGGCGCGTGAGCGCGCGCGCGTAGGTCTCGCCGCCGCCCATCCCGCCCGGGTCGACGGTGAGCACGGCGAGCGTGACGGGGCGGAGTTCCGGCATGGCGTCCAATCGGTCCGAAGCCCGGCCAGGATACCGGCGGGCCGCACCGCTCCCGGCGCCCGGCCGTGCCCGTGGGTAGTATGTGTCCCGCTGTCATCGACCCCGACGAATTGGACCACCACGTGCCCCGCGCTTTGATCACCGGAATCACCGGCCAGGACGGCCTCTACCTCGCCGAGCTCCTCCTCTCGAAGGGCTACGAGGTCTTCGGGCTCGTCCGCGGGCAGAACAACCCCAAGTACGAGCTGGTCCGCCGCACCGTGCCCGAGGTGACCCTGCTCACCGGCGACCTGACCGACGTGTCGAGCCTGGTGCGCGTGCTCGCCGCCGCCCAGCCCGACGAGGTCTACAACCTCGGTGCGATCTCGTTCGTCGCCTACTCGTGGGAGAACGCGTCGCTCACCACCGATGTGACCGGCAAGGGCGTCCTCAACATCCTCGAGGCGACCCGCCTCTACGCCGGCTCCGACATGTCGCGCGTGAAGTTCTACCAGGCCTCCTCCTCCGAGATGTTCGGCAAGGTCCAGCAGGTCCCGCAGAGCGAGGAGACGCTGCTCTGGCCGCGCTCGCCCTACGGAGTGGCCAAGGTCTTCGGCCACTACATGACCATCAACTACCGCGAGTCGTACGGCATGCACGCCTCCTCCGGCATCCTCTTCAACCACGAGTCGCCCCGCCGCGGCCCGGAGTTCGTCACCCGCAAGATCAGCCTCGCGGTCGCCCGCATCAAGCTCGGCCTCCAGGAGACGCTGGAGCTCGGGAACCTCGACGCGAAGCGCGACTGGGGTTTCGCCGGCGACTACGTCGACGCGATGTGGCGCATGCTGCAGCAGCCCGAGGGCGACGACTACGTGGTCGCGACCGGCGAGACCCACGAGATCCGCGAGTACCTCGACATCGCCTTCAACCACGTCGGCATCGAGGACTGGACCCCGTACGTCACTCAGAACCCCGCGTTCATGCGTCCCGCCGAGGTGGACCTGCTGATCGGCGACCCGGCGAAGGCGCGCGACGTCCTCGGCTGGGAGCCGAAGGTCTCGTTCCCCGAGCTCGTGGCGATGATGGTCGAGAACGACCTCGCCGAGCAGTCCGCGCTGATCAAGTAGTCATGCCTGCCGCTCTCGTCACCGGAGCGAGCGGTCAGGACGGGGGCTACCTCGTCGAGCGCCTGCTCGCCGACGGCTGGGAGGTCTCCGCGCTCGTGCGCGGGACCGACGACGCCGCTCTTCCCGCCGCCGTCCGCCCCTTCGAGGGCGATCTCCGCGACGCCTCCGGCCTCGGCCGCATCGTCGCGGAGGCGCGGCCGGACACGGTCTTCCACCTCGCCGGCCTCTCCTCCGTCGCGCTCTCGTGGAAGGAGCCCGTGCTCACGGCCGAGGTGACCGGCACCGCGGTCGCCGCGCTCCTGGAGGCCTCGCTGGCGCTCCAGGAGTCGGCTGGCCGGGAGGTCCGCTTCGTGCAGGCCTCGTCCTCCGAGATCTTCGGGGCCGCGACCGAGAACCCGCAGACCGAGCGGACCCCGATCCGCCCCGTCTCCCCTTACGGAGCCGCGAAGGCGTTCGCGCATCACCTCGTCGCGGTCTACCGCGGCCGAGGGCTCCACGCCTCGTCCGGCATCCTCTACAACCACGAGTCGCCGCGTCGGCCGCTCGGCTTCGTCACCCGCAAGATCACCGCCGGAGTCGCGGCGATCGCGACGGGCGCCGAGTCGGAGCTCTCGCTCGGCAATCTCGACGCGCGCCGCGACTGGGGCTGGGCCCCCGACTACGTGGACGCCCTCGTGCGCGCCTCGCGCGCCGAGGAGGCGGGCGACTACGTCGTGGCGACCGGAGTCGCGCACTCGGTCCGCGACTTCGTCCGTGCCGCCTTCACCGCGGCCGGCATCGACGACTGGGAGCAGCGGGTCACGATCGACCCGCGGTTCGCGCGCCCCGTGGACGCCCCCGAGATGCGCGGGGACGCCTCCCGGGCCCGCGAGGTGCTCGGCTGGGCGCCGACCGTCGGCTTCGAGGAGATCGTCGCCCGCATGGTCGAGAACGACCTCGAGCTGGCGCGCCGCTCCCGCTGAGCCGCGCCCACCGCGTGCAGAAGGCCCCCGCTCCTGGAGCGGGGGCCTTCTGCACGCGGTGGGTCGAGGACGCCTAGGCGGTCGCGTCCGACTGCTCGGCCCGGCCCCGCTCGTCGACGCCCTCGCCCTCGACGAGGTACGACCAGACGCGGGCGGCGTACTCGTCCCAGGTGCCGCCGTCGATCGCGAGCGCCTCCGCCGAGAGCCGCGCGTGCAGCTCGTCGTCGGTCAGCAGCCGCTCGAGGGCCGCGGCGATGTCGTGGTCGTCGTGCGGATCGACGAACAGCGCGCCGCCCGAGGCGGAGACCTCGTGCATGCTGCCGAAGCCGGAGGTCACGACCGGGGTGCCGACCGAGATCGACTCCACGATCGGGAGACCGTAGCCCTCGTTGATCGAGGGGAACACCGTGCACCTGGCCAGGCGGTAGGCGCTCCAGAGCAGCGCGTCGGTGATCTTGGAGAGCGAGCGGACCGGACGGCCCTGGCCCTCGAGGACCTCGAGTCGGTACTCGAACTCGGCGCTGCTCCAGGCGTTGCCGCCGATGAAGACCAGGCTGAAGCGCACGCCCCGGCGCCAGAGCAGCTCGGCGGCCTGGAGCACCGCCAGGTGGTTCTTCCGCGGCTCGTGGCTGCCGACGCAGACGACGAGCGGGAGGTCACCGGTCACCAGCGAGCGCGCGGCGGTGGCCAGCTCCTCGCCCGAGACGCTCTCCGGCTGCGAGGGCAGCAGGATCGGCCGGATGTCCGGCCCCTGCATCCCGACGCTGCCGAGCATGTGGCGCCAGCCGGAGTACTCGGTCGCGGCCGCCTCGGAGATGGTCGCGATGCGGTCCATGTGCGACACGGCGACGAGCGTGCGCGAGAAGGCGGCGCTGATGCCGGTGCTCGCCGTCTCGGCGGTGGTGACCGGCACGCAGTCGAAGCCGATGGTGCCCGTGCGGTTGCCGCTGAACTCGGCCAGGGCGGAGACGCGCGACGTCCGCTCGTCCTCCACGGCGAGCTCGGGCAGGAGGTAGGTGCCCTGCCACGGGACGATCACGCGGGAGCGGTCCTCGGCAGCGTCGGGCACGTCGCCCGAGACGGCGTTCCGGCTCTGCTCCGGGGTGAGCATGACGAGCGACTCGTGGGTCGAGTCCCAGCCGGCGAGCAGGATCTCGTGGTCGCGCGTCCAGCGGACGAGGCTCTGGCGCACCACGCGCTGGATGCCCGTGGCCAGCCCCGTGCGCGCGGTGTGGTGCACGTCGACGACGACCGCGCCGACGACCACCTCGACCTCGGGGTGGTGGAAGCGGGCGAAGACCCGGTTCGAGGCGATGGTGGACGCGGCGTGGGTGAGCAGACCGGCGGTGCCGTCCAGCCGGGCCCGGCGACGGCCGTCGACGACGTCCTCCCGGCGCGGGAGCGTGCCGCGGAGGACGGCGAGCACCAGCCAGACCTCGCGGTCGGTGGGGGCGGGCAGCAGAACGCTCAGCTGTCCGGTGAGGGCGTCGACGCTGCCCAGCGGCTCCACAGTGGGGGCCAGGGTGCGCACCAGGGTGGCGAGACGGTCGACCAGGTACTGCTTAGAGCGCACGGGGCGCCTCCTCGTGCTCGATGAGGGCCGAGGGGCCGATCAGGGCGGCCCACAGCTCCCGGGCGTAGTCGTCCCAGGTGCGCTCGGGCCGCTCGGCCGCCTCGAGGCGGAGCTCGTCGACGAGCTCCGGCGACGTCAGCAGGCGGCGCATGCCGTCGGTGATCTCCTCGTCGGACTCCGGGTCGATCAGGACGCATCCGCCGTGCTCGGCGATCTGCGCCGTGCTGCCGTAGCGCGAGGTCAGCACGGGGAGCCCGATCGACAGCGCCTCGGCGACCGGCAGGCCGTACCCCTCGTGCAGCGACGGGAACGCCAGGAACAGCGCCTCCCGGTAGCTCGCGATCAGGACGTCGTCGTCGGCTCCGCGGAGCACCTCGACCGGGCGTCCGGCGGCGACCAGCTCGCGCACGCGGGGATCGAAGACCTGGTGCGCCCACGGGTTGGCCCCGCCGATGAAGCGGACGCGGAAGCGCAGGCCCTCGCGCCAGAGGACCTCGGCGGCGTGCAGCACCGCGAGGTGGTTCTTGCGGGGCTCCTGGCTGCCGACGCAGAGCACGAGCGGCAGGCCGGACGCGCTCCGGCCCTCGGAGCGCAGGCCGTCCGGGAGCTCCACGGGCAGCGGGACCGGGACGACGGTCGGGCCGGTGAGGCCCTGAGCGGGGAGCGCTCGCACGAAGCCCTCGAACTCCAGCGCGGCCGCGGCGCTCACCGTGGCGACGCGCTCGGCGTGCTTGACCACGGAGAGGAAGTTGACGAAGCGCACCGTCTCCTCCGGCGGCACCGTGTCGGCGCTGACGACGGGGATGGCGTCGTGGCCGAGGACGACGACCTCGTTGCCGGAGTACTCGGCGAGGGCCGCGAGGGGCCCGCACTGGTTGTAATCGGGCACCGAGGGGATGACGACGACGCTGCGGTAGGGCACGACGAACTCGATGCGCTCCGGATCGCCGTGCTCCCAGTCGCGCCGCCCGGCGGAGGACCAGTCGACGACGCGCTCGTGCTCGATCGCGCTCAGGCGCCGGAAGGACATCGATCCGTGGACCCAGGCGACCGGCACGATCTCGTGCTCGGCGTCCCAGCGGGACACGGTCTGGCGCACGACCCGCTGGACGCCGGTGTTGTGCCCGTGGCGGGCGGGGAAGTCGACGTCGATCAGGACGGCCCCGGTGACGACCTCGACGCGGGCGTCCAGATCGGCGAACCCGGTCGCGGTGCGGGAGCCCGCCTCGAGGAAGATGCGCAGCGCCGCCTCCTCGGGGGCGAGCTCGAGGGCGCGGCGGAACCAGTCGAACAGCTCGCTCGTCGGGTACGCGGCCGTGAACGACACCAGCGCGACCCAGGTCAGCTCGTCGTCCTGGCGCGAGCGGATCTCGCGGGCCACCTCGTCGAGGTACGGGCCGGGCCCGCGGGTGCGCAGCGAGGCGCGGCGCTCCTCGTCGAAGAGGAGCGCGCCGATCTGCTCCAGGCGCTGCAGCATCGCCTCCGTGCGGTGGGCGCGCGCGGCGGCCGCGCCGGCGGCCGAGACCTGCGACCGGTCGCTCATCGCGCCCGACCGGACAGGCGGCGCTTCACGAAGCGCGCGCTGTGGCCGACGGCGCCCGACAGCCCGAGCTGCTCGACGCGGATCTGGAAGGTGCGCACCAGGCGGAGCGGCTTCGTCACCCGCCAGGAGAGGGTGCGCTCGAAGCCGGAGGCGGTCACTCCGCCCACCTGGATCCGCTCGACCCACTCGTCGAAGGGGTCGTTGAGGAGGGAGTCGACCTGCGCGCGCAGGCGGGCGAGCTCCTCGTCCGGGGACTCGGGCTCGGCGAGACGGGGCTCCACCGGAACCCCGGACGTGCGCGCGGGCTCCGCCGGGACGGCGGCGGGAGCGGCGTCGCCGACGGCCGATTCGAGGCTCGGGTCGGGAGCGGGAGGAGCGTCCTCGCCCGTGCCGCCGAGGACGGGGGCGGGGTCCCCAGCGCTCTGCGGCGCCGGGTCCAGGGGGACGTCGGAAGGCTGCGTGGGCATGGCGAACACCTCGTTCGTGTCGTTCAGTCGGCGAGCGGGAGCAAGACTACCCGCCATGCGCCGCGCACCGGCACGCCAGCCAGGGGGCTCCAGGGTGGGCCGCACGTATAATGATGCGGTCCGTCGCCCGGCGGAGGCCGAGAGCTTGGAGTTCCATGCCCAGCAAAGCTGTGGATCGCGCGCGCGCGATCGCCGACGAGCCGTTCCAGATCGCCGGCACCACGTCGGCCGTCGGCGGCGGCTCGGGCGGCTTCGTCGCCTCCCTCGCCGAGATCCTGCGGCACCGCGAGCTGCTCCGCCTGCTCGTGGGGCGCGAGCTGAAGTCGCGCTACAAGGACAGCAGCCTGGGCTTCGTCTGGAGCCTCGTCCGGCCGCTGATCATGCTCCTCATCTACTACGTGGCGATCGGCCAGATCCTCGGGGCCTCTCGCGGCGTCCCGAACTTCGCGATCTTCGTCTTCTCGGGGCTCACCCTCTGGGGCCTGTTCAGCGAGATCGTGACCGCGGGCACCACGTCGATCCTCGGCAACGGCGGACTGATCAAGAAGGTGTACCTGCCGCGGGAGATCTTCCCGGTGGCGGCCATCGGCTCGGCCCTCTTCAACTTCGGTGTGCAGTTCGTCGTCCTGATCGCGGGAGCCGTCCTCACGGGCTCGCTGATCTTCGGCGTCCAGCTCCTCTACATCGTGCCCGCGCTGGCGATCGTGCTCGTGTACGGCCTCGCGCTGGCCCTGGCCCTCTCGGCCCTCAACGTCTACCTCCGCGACGTCCAGTTCCTCGTCGAGGTCGGGCTGCAGATCTTCTTCTGGCTCTCCCCCATCGTCTACGCGTGGAACTTCGTCGTCGCCGCCTCCACCGGAGCGGGCCACGGCTGGGCCGAGCAGCTCTACCTGATCAACCCGATCTCGAACGCGATCCTCGCCTTCCAGCGCGCGATCTGGGGAGACGGCTCGCGCGTCAGCATCATCGACGGCAACGAGATCGCCCCCCAGGTGTGGCCGCCGGACATGGAGCTGCGCCTTCTCATCGTCCTCGTCGTCGGGCTGGTGTTCGTGTGGATCGGCCACCGGATCTTCCGCCGCCTCGAGGGCAACTTCGCCCAGGAGATCTGATCGTGACCCTCACCAGCAAGCAGGAGTCCGTGCCCGCCTCCTCCGGCACCCCGACCGTCGTCCGGGTGCGCAACGCCTCCAAGCGCTTCGTCATCCGCAAGGACAAGTCGTTCAAGGAGCGGATCGTCAACTTCGGCCGCGGGCGCAAGCACCGCGACGAGTTCTGGGCACTCCGCGACGTCGACCTCGAGATCCCACTGGGCTCGACCGTCGGCCTCATCGGCGCGAACGGATCGGGCAAGAGCACGCTCCTCAAGCTCATCGGCGGCATCGTGCAGCCGACGACCGGCACCGTGGAGCGCCGCGGACGCCTCGCCGCGCTCCTCGAGCTCGGAGCGGGCTTCCACCCCGACCTCACCGGGCGCGAGAACGTCTACCTCAATGGCGCGATCCTCGGACTCTCGCGCAGCGAGCTGGACAGCAAGTTCGACTCGATCGTCGACTTCTCCGAGATCGCCGAGTTCATCGACACCCAGGTCAAGTTCTACTCGTCGGGCATGTACGTGCGGCTCGCCTTCGCTATCGCGATCCACACCGATCCCGACCTGCTGCTGGTCGACGAGGTGCTCGCCGTCGGCGACGAGCCGTTCCAGCGCAAGTGCATGGACCGCATCCGCGCCTTCCAGCGCGCGGGGAAGACCATCGTGCTGGTCACCCACTCGCTCGAGCAGGTCGGCGAGCTCTGCGACCGCACCATCGTCCTCGAGAAGGGCACCGTCGTCTTCGACGGCGAGACCTCCGAGGGACTCCAGGTCCTCCGCGAGAGCTTCGAGGACCGTCGGGCCGCCCGCCAGGAGCGCGAGGCCGAGGCCGCCGAGGCCGCGGACGAGCCCGCCCCCCAGCTCATCGAGATCCTGGGCTGCCGACTGCGCGGCGGATCGATCGAGCACGGCGGCACGGTCGTCCGCAGCGGCGAGACCCTCGAGTTCGACGTCACGGTGCGCACCAGCCGCCCGGTCGACGACTGGAACATCGGCATGGGCATCGACACCCCCCTCGGCCAGCGCGTCTTCGGGACGAACACCGAGCGCATCGGCACGCCGCTGAGCGCGGTCGACGGAGAGATGACGGTCACGTTCACCCTCCCCGACCTGCACCTCGGCGCCGGCAACTACGCCGTGCACGCCTCCTCGGCCACCTTCTCGCAGGGCGAGACCATGCGGATCCCGGTCGCCGCGACCTTCACGGTCGAGCGGGCCTCCGTGCACGACGGCGTCGTCGACATCGACTCCACCGTCCGCCTCAGCAGGCCGTGACCGCGCGGCGCCGCCGCCTCCTGGTCGACGCGACCGCCCTCGCGGCGCCGCGCCTGACCGGGGTCGGCCGCGTCCTGCTCGGCCTGCTGCACGCGCTGGACACCGACGCGACCGCCGCAGAGGTCGAGGTGCTCCTCGTCGTCCCGGCGAGCGAAGCGGGCTCGCTCGGGCGCTTCGGCTTCCGTACGCTGCGCGTCCGACCGGTGCCGCTGCCCCGGCCGGTGTGGAGCGCACTGACCCGAGTGCCCGCGCCGGGGATCGACCTCCTGCTCGGCCGCGGCGCCTACTTCTTCCCGAACTTCCGGAGCTGGCCGCTCGCCCGCTCCCGCTCGATCACCTTCGTGCACGACGTCTGCTTCGCTGTGATGCCCGAGCTCGTTCCGCGCGAGCGCCGAGAGCTGCTGTCGCGGTCCGTGCCCCGGTGGATCCGGCGCAGCGACCTGGTCCTGACCGGCACCCCGTCCTCCGCGGCCGAGGTCGAGAGCGCTCTGGGCGTCGATCCGGCGCGCGTCCGCGTGCTGCCGACCACGATCGACGCCGACCTCTTCCATGCCCGCGGCGAGGAGGAGGTGGCGCGGGTCCGCGCGGAGCACGGGCTCGGGTCCTACCTGCTCTTCGTCGGATCGATCGAGCGCCGCAAGAACCTCGTCACCCTGGTGAACGCGTACCGGCAGGCCGAGCGGCCGGAGAACCACACCCTGCTCCTGGTCGGCGGGGACGGCTGGGACAACGAGGACGTCCACTCCGCCGTCGCCCGCGCGGTCGCCGCAGGAGCCGACGTGCGCTTCGCCTCCTCCTACGTCGCCGACGAGGATCTGCCGGCCCTGCTCACGGGCGCCGACGCCGTCGCCATGCCCTCCTGGCACGAGGGCTTCGGCCTGCCCGCCCTCGAGGCCGTCGCCTGCGGCACTCCGGTGCTCGCGGCAGACATCCCCGGCCTCCGCGACGCGCTCGCCGGGCGGGAGTCCGCCGCCGTCTTCATCGACCCGGCGGACCGCACCGGGTGGTCGGCCGCGATCGGAGAGGCGCTGCGCCGTCCCCGGCGACTCGCACCGGAGCCCATCCCGGGGTGGGACCGCACCGCCCGGCGCCTGCTCGAGCTGGCCTTCGACGACCGCTGATCAGCGCCGGGTCGTGAACAGCAGCCAGCGCCCGGAGGCGGAGGCGACCTCGGGCTCGACGTCCCCCGTCGCCGCCTCGACGTAGGCCCGCCAGCCGTCGGGGTCGTCGGTGTAGCCTGCTGTGTCCACGTAGACGGCGCAGGCGCCGCTGCCCGCCACCGAGTCGGCGAACTCCGCGGGGTCGTCGACGTCGCCCCAGACGTCCCAGCCGTAGGTGCCCTCCACAGCCCCGTAGCTCCAGCGGAGGCGTCCCTCCTCGGTCGCGAGGTAGGGCAGTGCCTCGTCGTAGTCGGAGAGCGCTCCGATCCGCCCGCTGTCGGGGAAGCTCTTCAGGGGGAGCTCCACCACTCCGCAGCCGTCGTCCAGCTGCGCGTCGGCCTCCGACACGAACGAGCGCATCTCGGAGTCGTCGGTCGGAGCGATCGGCACCGCGGCCGATACTCCGGCCAGCTGATCGACCACGGCGACGGCGGCGAGCAGCGCCGCCACGAGGATCCGGACACCGCCACGGGCCGTGATCCGATCGAGCAGGAGCGCGAGCACGCCGAGGACGAGGACCGCGATGACGATCGACATCCGCGCCCACGCGCGGATCGTCGGCCCCGCCACCAGCGAGACCACGACGCCCAGGCCCGTCACCGTGTAGAAGAGGAGCGCGGCCAGCGTCGCCACGGCGAGGACGCGCACGCGGGCGTCCGAGAAGAACCGGCCGACCGCGGTCGCACGGAGCGCCCGTCCGCCGCCGAGCGCGGTGATCGGAAGCGCCACGAGCGTGATCAGGAGCGCGACGCTGGCGAGGATCGAGAACCCGGGCGGCTCCGTCGTCGGCGCCACGCCGGACTGGCCCGCATAGGTGTTCAGCAGGCCGTACCCCTGCGGCAGCCCGGTCCCCGACCAGGGCAGGCCCAGCAGCACGAGCTTGCCGGCGTAGGCCTCCGACTCCCCCACGGTCCGCGACGTGAAGTACGGGCTGTAGCGCTCCCCGAAGTCGAGCGAGAGCAGCAGCAGCGAGAGCCCGACGAACACGCCGAGCGCGAGGATCGGCACCGACGAGACTGCGAGCACGCGCAGCCGCTCGCGGGAGAGGAGCCCGGCGGCCGTGCTCACCGCCCAGGTCGCTCCGAGGACCAGGACCGCGAAGACGTAGTAGTAGCCGCCCGTGCTCGCCACCAGGAGCCCGAGCACGACTCCCGGGACGACGGAGCGCAGCACGCGGCTCCTCCGCGTCGCGCCCCGCTCGGCCCAGGCTCGGAGAGGATCGGTGCGCGGTCCGGCGACCATCAGCACCATCACGCCCAGGAGCGGGATCGCCCAGTAGTTGGCGAGGAACGCGTGGCCGAATCCGATCCGGAGGAAGTGGTACGGCAGCAGCGACAGCAGGACCGCGGAGAACGCCGCGACCCAGGGCCGCGTGCGGAGGGCGCGGAAGAACACGTAGCCGGTGACGGCGACCGTCGCGAACGTGCCCAGGTAGAAGACGTTCAGGAGCGTCGTCCCGTCGCGCACCACGAGGGCCAGGACCGACACGGCGAGGGCGGAGGCGACGTCGAACTGCGCGCTGAAGAAGGCGTTGAACCCGTCGGGGAAGCCGAGCGCCGCGTTGCCGTCGAACGGGAACGCCTGCGTGGCGCTGGTGAAGAGCGTGTAGTGCAGGATCTGGTCGTCGCCGCCCACGGTCCAGCGGGCCGTCAGGTCCTGCGGCCCGATCCCGAGCGCGAGCACGGCGGCGACGACCGAGACGAGGGCGGCGACGAGGGCCCATCCGAGCTCGACGAGCGTCCGGCGCCGCCGACTCGCCGTCCGCGGGCCGCGCACGTCAGTAGCCGCGCTCACGGCGCTGCTCCTCCACGCTGGTCTGGACGATCCGGTTCAGCTCGGTCTCGCCGTCGGTGCCCGCGTAGTCGTAGATGTCGAACCCCCCGCAGGCGACGATATCGGAGGGAGCGCCGAGCGTCCCGCGCGCGAGCCCCGCCCAGTCGGGCGAGCGGTCGGCCAGGACGAAGCTGTACTGCCGGTCGCGGTAGTCGCTCAGGTTGTTCATCCACAGCTGCACCGTGAAGTCGAAGTTGACCTGCTGGACGTGCAGCGAGGCCGGCCCGTAGAGGTCCAGCGGCCGCGTTGACCAGAACGAGCCGACGCCCGCGAGCTCGCGGCCGTCGATCCAGCGCTCCAGGCAGTCGGCGTCCGGGTCCGATCGCGCCTCGGCCGCCGCGGAGGCGACCGCCGTTGTGGCCGGCACGGCGGCGACGACGAGGCCTGCGGCGGCCAGCGGAGCGACGACCCGGACGACCGGCGCCAGCCGCGCGCCCGCAGCACGCCGGTGCGCCGCCGCGGCGCCGATCAGGGCGATCACGACCACGGTCGCGGTCACCGGGATCGGCATCAGGTAGCGGCTGACCGAGCTGCCGGTGAAGACCTGCACCACCAGGAGCACCGCCGTCTGCGCCGGCAGGAACGCGCACACCGCGAAGCGCGCACGGGCCGCCTCGTCGAGGGCGGCTCCCCGCGCCAGTCGGGCGGCACCGGCCACGACGACGGCGAGGGCCGCCAGCAGCAGCAGACCCAGCAGCGCCACCTCGAGCTTGCCGATCAGCGGCGCCTTCAGCACCAGGAACTGCACGATCAGGTCGTCCAGTGCCGTCCCGGCGAGCGGCAGCCGGAGGTACCCGCCGGCGTCGGTCCCGATCAGGAAGCCGAGCGGGACCCGCAGCGCGGCCCCGAGCGCGGCGGCCCCGAGGACCGTTCCCGCGACGATCAGCACCGCTCGGGGAGCAGCGAGAGCGAGCACCAGCAGCACGACGAGGACCACCAGCAGGGGGCCGACGAACTGCACGAGAAGGAGCGGATCGGAGAGGGTCGTCGCGGCGACGGCCGCTCCGACCAGGAGCAGCGGACGCGCCGCCGGACGGCGCTCGCGCAGCGCGCCCAGGGCGACGGCGAGCCCGGCGAGGCCTGTGAGCACCGCGCCGTAGTAGTAGGTCGTGAGGAGGAAGGTGGTCGCCAGGGCCCCCTCGTTGTTGAGCGCGCGGCCCTCCGTCAGGCAGAGAACCAGCAGCACGGCGATGCCGGCGAGCGCGGCGGCGGGCCGCAGCCGGCGGTGCCGGTCCGCGACGAGCCGTCGCGCGAGCATCCGGAGCACGCCGTAGAGGAGGACGACGTTGAGCACGGCGTTGACCGCGAGCGCCGCCGCGGGATCGCCACCGGTCAGCAGCCACGCGACGCCGAAGACGGGGAGCTCGGGGAAGAGGAAGAGCTGGCTCGTCATCACCCACGCCGCGGGGCGGCCCTCGGCGAAGGACTGCAGGATCAGCGGCAGCGCCAGCGAGTCGCCGTCGCGGAAGAGCAGCGGCCGCCACGGCGTGCCGACCATGAATCCGAGCACGAGCAGGGTCCCGCTGACGACGACGGCGAGGGCGGCGAGCTCGAGGAGGGCCCTCCGGGTCCGAGGGGATCCCGTCGGACCCGCCGTCACCGGTGCTTCCCGCCGAACCGGATGGCCAGGACGAGCAGGAGGTTCTTCAGGAGGGTGTCGCTCGGGATCTTGGAGTTGCCGACCGTGCGGTCGAGGAAGACGATCGGGATCTCCTTCACTCCGCGGGCCCGGCGCAGCGCCCGGTACTTGAGCACGATCTGGAAGCCGTAGCCGGCTGCGCGGATCGTCTCGAGGTGGAGGGTGCGCAGGAGGTCCGCGCTGAAGAGGTTGAAGCCGCCGGTCCAGTCGGTGATCTTCGAGCCGAGGAAGAGGCGCGTGTAGAGGTTGCCGCCACCGCTCAGCAGCTTGCGGTCGAGCGTCCAGTCGGGAGTGCCCCCGCCGGCGATGTAGCGGGAGGCGACCACGAAGTCGGCGCCCGCGCGCACCTCGCGGAGGAAGGCGTCGATGTAGTCCGGGTCGTGCGAGAGGTCGGCGTCCATCTGCAGCAGGTAGTCGTAGCGGCGCTCGGCCGCGAGGAGGTGCTGGAAGGCCCAGATGTACGCCGCGCCGAGCCCCTCCTTCTTCTCGCGCGAGAGCACGAGGACCTCGAAGGTGTCGGACCCGAGCTCGGCCGCGAGCTCGCGCGCGCGGTCCGCGGTGCCGTCGGGGGAGCTGTCGTCGATGACGGCGACGGTCACGTGGAAGTCGGGGTTGCGGGACGCCGCGAGCGCGACCCGCGGCAGCGCCGTCGCGATGTTCGCGACTTCGTTGTAGGTGGGGACGACGACGGCGAGGGAGCGCATGAGGCGGGGAGGATCCGTTCTTCCGGTGCACCGGCTGACCGGTGAGAGCCCTGCGAGTATAACGAGGCGGTGCTCGCGAGCCTCCGAGCGCGCCCCGCGGCCCGCCGCCCCGTCCGCGCACTCTCTCAGGAACATGGCACCGGCTGTTCGACCGCCCGGCAGGGGTCCACGGTTACGATGGACGACAGTGCACGGCGGTTCACCCCTTGTTCGCCTGCCCCGATGGACGCCCGTCGGAGCCCGACGGTCGGGCATCGACGCCAGAGGGGGACGGGAAAGAGCACCGCAGATGAAGAGACTCCTCGAATCGCAGAAGGTCCGCTTCCTCATCGCGGGCTGCACCAACACGGCGATCGACTTCCTCATCCTCAACACGCTCGTGCTCCTGCTCGGTCTGCCGACCCTCGTCGCCAACGTCTTCTCCGTCCTGGTCGGCATCACGATCTCGTACGCGCTGAACCACTTCTTCGTCTTCCGCCACCCGGGCAGGGTCTCGGTCGCCACGTTCGCGAAGTTCTTCCTCGTCACCGGGTTCAGCTCGCTGGTCCTGCAGTCGGCGATCATCTACGGCTTCGAGGTCTTCTTCGACACCCGCTTCGGCAACTCGCTGCTCTTCCTCCCCAGCTCCGGCGAGAACGCCTTCCTCGCGATCAACATCGCCAAGGCCGTCGCGGTCCTCGTGGGACTGGTGTGGAACTTCTGCATGTACAAGTTCGTCGTCTTCCGCCGTCCGGCGCACGATGCGCTGCCCGCGATCGAGACGGTCTCCCCCGCCGCCGTGGCCGTCAGCACCGAGCCCGTCGACATCGTCCGCTGAGGGCCGCAGGCTCCCGGGCACCGCTCGAGCCGCGTGCTAGCCTCGTCGAGTTCTTCCGACGGGGTACTCCTCCCGTCGACGCCGCACCACCCGGAGGCTCCCATCGCCCGCTCGACGTTGCCCATCGCGGTCGTCGTCGTCACCCACTTCTCGGGTGAGGTCCTCCGCGCGTGCCTCGAGTCCGTGCCGGAGGCGACGGAGCACGACGTGCGCATCGTGGTTGTCGACAACCTGACCACGGACGACTCCGTCCGCAGCGTCGTCGAGCGCCTGCCCCACGTCGAGTTCCACGAGACCGGGCAGAACCTCGGCTACGGCCGGGCCGTCAACTACGCGGTCGACCGCCTCGGGCCCGAAGTGGAGTGGATCCTGGTGACCAACCCGGACACGGTCTTCCTCCCCGGCTCGATCGACGCCCTCTACGCCGCCGCGACGGCGGACGACCGGATCGGCTCGATCGGGCCCCGGATCCTCGACTCCGACGGCACGATCTACCCCTCCGCCCGCGCTCTGCCCTCGCTCGGCACGGGCGTCGGGCACGCCGTCTTCGCCCACGTCTGGCCCGGCAACCCGTGGTCGGCGACCTACCGGCGCTCGCGCGCGGTCGAGACCCTCCGCCACGGCCGGATGGAGGCGGGCTGGCTCTCCGGCGCCTGCGTGATGGTGCGCCGCACGGCCTTCGAGGAGATCGGCGGGTTCGACGACCGCTACTTCATGTACTTCGAGGACGTCCAGCTGGGCGACTCGCTCGGACAGCGCGGGTGGACCAACGTCTACCTCGCCGACGCGGTCGTCTCCCACCTCGGCGGGCACTCCACCCGCCTGGCCTCGGCGCGGATGCTCGCGGTCCACCACCGCAGCGCCTACCTCTACCTCGCGCAGAAGTACGGGGCCTGGTACGAGGCGCCGATCCGTGCGGCGGTGCGCGCCGGGCTGGGCGCCCGGGTCGCGCTGATGCGCCTGCGCTCGAAGAGCTGATCCGGTCCGGTCGGGCGTGCCGCCTGGCCGGCGCCGGGCGGCACGTCCGCCGGATCGGCGGTCAGGACGCGGAGTCGAGCTCCGTGTAGAAGGCCCGCGCCTCGTCCCAGGTCGGCAGCAGGCCCTGCGCCTCGGCCTCGGCCAGCGTCGGTGCGTCGGTGTCCTTCGGTGAGAGGAGCAGCTCGCCGGCCTCCTCCGGGAAGCGCAGGCCGATCTGCTCGTCGAGCGGGTCGATCCCCTTCTCCCGCACCGGGTCGAAGGTGGCGTTCACGAGGTAGGAGACCACGGCGCCCTCGGTCAGCGCCACGAAGGCGTGCGCGACCCCCTCGGCGATGTAGACGGAGCGGCGGTCGACGTCGTCGAGCAGGATCGACTCCCAGCGCCCGAAGGTCGGCGACCCGACGCGCACGTCGATCACGTAGTCGAGGACCGCACCGGAGAAGCACGAGACGTACTTGGCCTGCGACGGCGGGATCTGCGCGAAGTGGATGCCGCGGACGGTGCCGCGCCGCGAGACGGAGGTGTTGCCCTGCCGGAGCGAGAGCGGGTGCCCGACCTTCTCGGCCAGGCGGTCGAAGCGGTAGAACTCGTAGAAGATCCCGCGATCGTCGGGGAACTGGCGCGGAGTCACTTCGTAGACGTCGGGGATGTCGAGCTCTCGGATCTGCACGGTCGCCAGTGTAACGACGGCGTGTCACGGGCCCGCGACGCCTCTCTGCGCCACCCGGCGGCGTGCCGGAGCGCCGACCGTCGGCCGACGGACCGCTCGGGCATGATGAGGAGGTGACCTTCCTCATCACGGGCGCCTCCGGCATGCTCGGCACCGACCTGCGCGCGGCCCTCGGCTCCCGCCCCAGCACCGCCCTCGGCCGCTCCGACCTCGACGTGACCGACCTCGACGCCGTGCGCGCCGCCGTCGCGGGACACGACGCCGTGGTGAACTGCGCCGCGTACACCCGCGTCGACGACGCCGAGACCGACGAGGAGGAGGCGCACCGCGTCAACGCCGTCGGAGCGCGCAACCTCGCCCTCGCCACCGCCGAGACGGGAGCCGCACTCGTGCAGGTCTCCACCGACTACGTCTTCGACGGCTCCGCGACGACCCCCTACTCCGAGGACCACCCCCGGAACCCGATCTCGGCCTACGGCCGCACGAAGGCCGACGGCGAGCGCCTGGTGCTCGAGGCCAACCCGGAGCGCGGCTACGTCGTCCGCACGGCCTGGCTCTACGGCGAGCACGGCGGCAACTTCGCGAAGACGATGGTACGACTGGCGGGCGCGCACGAGACGCTGACCGTGGTCGACGACCAGCACGGCCAGCCCACCTGGACCGCCGACCTCGCCGCGCGCCTGATCGAGCTGGTCGACGCGGAGGCCCCGGCCGGCGTCTACCACGGCACCAGCTCCGGCGAGACGACCTGGCTCGGCTTCGCCCGTGCCGTCTTCGCCAAGGCGGGCCTGGATCCCGAGCGCCTGCGCCCTACCGACAGCGGCTCGTTCGTCCGCCCCGCTCCGCGTCCGGCCTACTCTGTCCTCGGCCACGACGGCTGGAGCCGGGCGGGCCTGCCGCCGCTGCGCTCCTGGCAGGACGCGCTCGCCACCGCACCCCTCGAGGCGGTGACCCCGTGACCACCACTCTCCGCGTCGTCGTCGACCAGATGCTCGCCCGCGTGCCCGGCGGCATCGGCCGCTACACCGAGGAGCTCACCCGCGAGCTGATCGCGACGGCTCCCCGCGACTGCGAGGTGGAGGCCGTCGTCTCCGCCCACCCGCCCGAGAAGGAGGAGGAGCTGCGTCTGCGCCTGCCCGGCCTCGCGCGCATCCACCGGCTGCCGCTCGGGCGCCGCGAGCTCTCGCGCGCCTGGCAGTACGGGATCGCCATCCCGGCCGGCGGCGGCATGATCCACGCCCCGAGCCTCTTCGCCCCGCTGCGCAGCCACGACGGGAGCGAGGGCGAGCAGATCGCCGTCACGATCCACGACACGGTGCCGTGGACGCATCCCGAGACCCTCACCCCCCACGGCGCGAAGTGGCACCGGGCGATGGCCAAGCGCGCCCGCAAGCACGCGGACGCCGTCGTCGTCCCCACCCACGCCGTCGCCCACCAGCTCTCCCAGCTGATGGACTTCGGCGATCGACTGCGCGTGATCGGCGGAGCCGTCGGCTCCGGCCTGGTCGTCCCGGAGGACGCCGACGAGCGCGCCACGGCGCTGGGCCTCCCCCCGGAGTACGTGCTGAGCGTCGGCACGCTGGAGCCGCGCAAGGGCATGGTCTCGCTGATCGCGGCCTTCGGAGGAGCGTCCGCGCCGGCGATCCCGCTGCTCCTGGTCGGCCCGACCGGCTGGGGCGACCTGGACGTGGCCTCCGTCGCCGACGAGCAGGGCCTCGACGAGACGCGCGTGCGCGCCCTGGGAGTCCTCAGCGACGCCGACCTCGCCGTCGTCCTCTCGCGGGCCACCCTCTTCGTCTACCCGAGCATCGCCGAGGGATTCGGCCTGCCCGTGCTCGAGGCGATGCACTTCGGAGTGCCGGTGGTGCACTCCGACGACCCCGCGCTGATGGAGGTCGCCGCGGACGCCGGCGTCGCCGTCGAGCGCGGCGACGCGAAGGACTACCCGGACCGCCTCGCCCTCGCCATGAGCAGCGTGCTCGCCGACACCGGTCTGCGCGAGCGGATGTCGGTGGCCGGCCGCGACCGCTCCCGCGCCTTCAGCTGGCGCGACTCCGCGGAGCGCGTCTGGGCGCTGCACGCCGACCTCTGAGGCGTGCGGCACCCGGCCGTCTACGGCGCGGAGTCGCCCGACAGTCCGGCACTCACCAGCGAGTGCACGACGTCGTAGTCCGGGTCCTCCGGGTCGACGGCCGGCGGGACCAGCTCGATCGGATCCACCGGCTGCGACTTCGTCTTGAGCCCCAGCTGGACGAAGTAGCCGAGCATCCCCTGCGGGACGTCCGTCTTGATGACCTGGGACCCGGCGGACGCGACGTCCTGGAACTTGGCGAGGACGTTGCCCGGCTCGAACTGGGCGAGCAGCGCCTCCTGCACCTGCCGCTGGCGCGCCATCCGGTCGTAGTCGCTCGTGGTGTAGCGCGAGCGGGCGTAGGCGAGGGCCTGCTCGCCGTTGAAGTGCCAGTGCCCGGGATCGATCCACTGGTTGACGCCCTGCATCACGCCGTCGGAGTCGGGCAGCCCGCCCAGGGGCAGCGGCTCGTCGGCCACGTAGTCGATGTCGATGCCGCCGAGCGCGTCGATCAGCTGGGCGAAGCCCTCCATGTCGATCAGCGCGTAGTACTGGATCCTCAGGTCGAGGATGCCCTCGACCGCGTCGCGCATCGCCTCGATGCCGGGCTCGCTGCCGTGGTCGACGGCGTCGGGGTAGAGCTCCGGGTGCTTCAGCTCGACCTCGGTGTAGACCGAGTTGAGCTTGCAGACGTCGACGGCGCAGTTGTCGGTGTCGTAGCCGTCGGGATAGAGCTCGTGCATCGGGCTGGTCTCGGGGAACGGGAAGTCGACGAACTCGCGCGAGACGCCGATGATCGAGGCCTTGCCGCTCGACGCGTCGATGCTGACCACCGAGATGCTGTCGGGGCGCAGACCGTCGCGGTCCTCCCCCGCGTCGCCGCCGAGGAGCATCACGTTGTAGCGGCCGTCGATCGGCTGCTCGATCGCTCCGCCGCCGAAGATCGACGACAGCGTCCCCCGGGTCACGCCGAGCAGGTAGGTGCCGTAGGCGGTGGTGCCGACCGAGACCGCCATCAGCGCGATCGTCGCGAACGCGAGCACGCCGCGCATCCGCGGGCGCACCCGGACGACGCGGATCAGGCGGAGGGTGTCGAGCGTCAGCACGGCCCAGACCACCCCGTAGACGACGAGCGCGGCCTGGAGCGCGAGCATCGAGAGGTCGAAGGTCGCGAGCGTGTAGAGGCCGGTCGGGAAGACGAAGTAGAGGAGCACCGCGACCAGGAGGGCGACCCAGAGCCCGAGGGTGAAGCCGAGCCCCAGGCGCCCGAGCCGGCGGTTGCCCGCCAGGACCTGAGCGGACCCGGGCACCAGCAGGTTGACGATCAGCAGCCACCACGCCCGCCGCGTCATGAAGGCGCGGGAGGCGACGTCCGGGTGCCGCAGCGGCAGGGCGACGGCCGTCACAGGCCCGCCACCAGGGCGTCGTTCTTCGCGGCGACCTGCACCTCGAGGTCGGCGGCGAAGGCGTCGAGCGCTGCGGAGAGGGCGTCGTCCGCGGTCGCGAGGATCTTCACCGCGAGCAGTCCGGCGTTCCGCGCTCCGCCGATGGAGACGGTGGCGACGGGGACGCCCGCGGGCATCTGCACGATCGAGAGGAGGGAGTCGAGCCCGTCGAGGCGGGCGAGCGGGACCGGCACTCCGACGACGGGGAGCGAGGTCACGGCGGCGAGCATGCCGGGGAGGTGGGCGGCTCCGCCCGCCCCGGCGATGACGACCTTCAGGCCGCGGCCGCGGGCCTCGCGGCCGTACGCGATCATCGCCTCCGGGGTGCGGTGCGCGGAGACGACCCGGACCTCGTGCGCCACGCCGAACTCGGCGAGGACGGTGGACGCCGCCTGCATGACGGACCAGTCCGAGTCCGAGCCCATCACGACGCCGACGAGCGGCGCGGGCCCGTTCACGAGCGCGACCGCGCTCACGAGAGGGCTCCGGCAGGGGTCGGGGAGGTCGGCAGGCTCGTCACGGCGACCATCGTACGGGTCAGTCCGTGAGAACGGCCGCCGCCGCGCGAGCCTCGTAGACCACGAGGTCGAGGTCGTCGCCGGTGGCGTTCACGTGCCCGACCTTGCGGCCCGGTCGCGGCTCCTTGCCGTAGTTGTGCACCTTCACGCCCGGGTGATCGGCGAGCACCCGCGGATAGCGGTCGGTCAGCGACTCCCCCACCGGGCCGCCGAGCACGTTGACCATCACGGTCCACGGATCGCGGCAGCCCGTCGCGCCGAGCGGCAGGTCGAGGACCGCGCGCAGGTGCTGCTCGAACTGCGACGTGGTCGATCCGTCCATCGTCCAGTGGCCGCTGTTGTGCGGGCGCATGGCCAGCTCGTTGACCAGGATCCGGTCGTCCGTCGTCTCGAACAGCTCGACGGCCAGGACGCCGGTGACCCCCAGGCTGTCGGCGATCGTCTGCGCGATCTCGGCCGCGGCGGCTGCGAGCCGGCCGGCGGACGCGGGTGCCGGAGCGATCACCTCGGCGCAGACGCCGTCGCGCTGCACGGACTCCACCACCGGCCAGAGGATGCTCTCGCCGGAGGGGCGCCGAGCGACGAGCTGCGCGAGCTCGCGGCGGAAGCCCACCAGCTCCTCGACCAGGAGCGAGCCGCCCCGGCCGTCCTCGGCGAGGGCGGTGAACCAGTCGTCCGCCTCGTGGGCGCCGCGCACCACGCGAACGCCCTTGCCGTCGTAGCCGCCGCGCGCGGTCTTCACCACGGCGCTGCCGCCGTGCTCGGCCAGGAACGCCCCCAGCTCCTCGGCGGAGGAGACCTCGGCCCACTCGGGCACGGGCACGCCGAGCTCGGTCAGGCGGCGCCGCATCATCAGCTTGTCCTGGGCGAACAGCAGGGCGTCGGGGCCGGGGTGCACGGCGACGCCGCGGGCGACGAGCTCGCGGAGGATCGGCTGGGGAACGTGCTCGTGGTCGAACGTCACCACGTCCACGGTCTCGGCGAAGGCGAGCACGGTCGCCTCGTCGCGGTAGTCGCCGACCCGTGTCGCGGCGAGCCCCGCCGGGGCGCCCTCGCTCTCGGCGAGCACGGCGATCTCGATGCCGAGCTCCACCGCCGCGGGGATCATCATCCGGGCGAGCTGGCCGCCCCCGATCACGCCGACGCGCATGGCGCTCCTCCGTCTCCGCCCGCTGGCGCGGGGCGGCTCCATGCTACCGAGGCCCCGACGCGCTCACGCGGGCGGCGGCCACTCCGGCTCGAGAACGGGAGCCGCGCCGATCGCCTCCCGCAGCAGGTCGGCCGTGAGCTCCGGATCCGGCAGGTCCCGCAGCACGAACACCTCGGCTCCCGCCTGCAGGATCCGGACGTCCCCGCACCGGGCGAGGCGCTGGCCGAGGGAGCGCTCGACCACGACCTCCATCCTCCGATCGAAGACCACCTCGGCTCGCCGGATCGACGCCACGCCCCGGCGCGCGCTGAGGCCGGAGGCGGTGACGCGGTAGCGCACGCTCGCCCAGCCCGCGATCCCGGGAGCGCAGAGGAGAAGCACCAGAAGTGCGGTGCCGAGCCCGATGATCCAGCGCTGCAGGGCGAGCTCGAACTGCGCGGCGAAGTAGAAGCCCGTCCAGGTGAGCAGGAGGAGACCGACGACCGGTGCGACCGCCCGGCGGGCGCGCGGGGTCAGCCGCGCCAGCTCGCGGTCGGCGGGGTCGGTCCTGGCCATCAGGAGCGCAGATGCGTGACGTCGCCGGCCGTGAACGAGCGCAGCGCGCCGCCCTGCTCGAGCAGGAGGGAGCCGTCCGGGGCGAGTGCGGCGGCGGTCCCCTCCTCCTGCGTGCCGTCGGGCAGCTCGAGCCGGACGCGCGTTCCGAGGGTGCCGCAGGAGGCGCGGACGGCGGCGGCCGCTCCGGAGGCCTGGGGGTCACCCTGGGCGAGCAGCGGAGCCAGCAGACCCTGGAACCCGGTCAGGAACGCGGCGAGCACCTCGTCGGCGCTCGTCGTCCGCGCTCCGGCGAGGGCGAGCGAGGTGGCGGTCGGGACCGGCAGCTCCGCCTCCGTCAGCAGCAGGTTCACGCCGGTGCCGACGACGACCCGCCCGTCCGGCAGGCGCTCGGCGAGGACCCCCGCGACCTTCCGGCCGTCGATCAGGACGTCGTTGGGCCACTTGACGGCGACGTCCCCGTCGACGAGGGGTGCGAGGGCCCGGGCGAGAGCGGCGCCGGCCACGAGCGGCAGCCAGCCGGAGGCCTCGGCGCCGAGGGCGGAGGCGTCGACCAGAGTCGAGGCCGCGAGCGTGCGGCCCGCGGGCGCCTGCCAGACGCGCCCCAGCCGGCCGCGCCCGGCGCGCTGGTCGCCGGTGGCGACGACGGAGAGGTGCGGCCACACGGCGGGGTCGGCGGCCGCCCGCTCGCGGAGCTCGTCGTTCGTCGACCCCGCCGACTCGAGCGCGAGGACGCGGGGGGAGACGGCGGAGGAGAGCGGGAGGAGCATGCCGCCACGGTAGCGGCGGCTCCCGCGAGGCCGCTCCGAGCGCCGCTCGCGACGTCCCGCCCTTGTCCGGATCCTCCCGTTCGGAGCGGCCCTCCCTGTGCGACTGCGACAAGAGGAGGCGTCCGCCCCGCCGGTAGGGTGAGCGGGTGACCGCGAACACCGAACGTCCCGCGCCCGATCTGTACACGACCGCGGGGAAGATCGCGGACCTCAGGAACCGCTACCACGAGGCCGTCACGGCCAGTGGCGAGGCGGCGATCGAGAAGCAGCACGCCAAGGGCAAGATGACCGCACGGGAGCGGATCGACACCCTCCTCGACCCGGGCTCGTTCGTCGAGCTGGACGAGTTCGTCCGCCACCGCACCCACGCCTTCGGCATGGAGAAGAAGCGCCCCTACGGCGACGCCGTCGTCACCGGCACCGGCACCATCCACGGCCGCCAGGTCGCCGTGTACTCACAGGACTTCACGATCTTCGGCGGCTCGCTCGGCGAGGTGGCCGGCGAGAAGATCATCAAGGTGATGGACCTCGCCCTGAAGACCGGCGTCCCGATCATCGGCATCCTCGACTCCGGCGGAGCACGGATCCAGGAGGGCGTGGTCGCCCTCGGCAAGTACGGCGAGATCTTCCGCCGCAACACCGCGGCGAGCGGCGTGATCCCCCAGATCTCGATCATCTGCGGCCCTGCCGCGGGAGGCGCGGTCTACTCCCCCGCCCTGACCGACTTCGTGATCATGGTCGACAAGACCAGCCAGATGTTCGTCACCGGGCCCGACGTGATCAAGACCGTCACCGGCGAGGACGTCGGCATGGAGGAGCTCGGCGGCGCGCTGACCCACAACAAGATCTCGGGCGTCTCGCACTACCTCGCGAGCGACGAGAACGACGCGCTCGACTACGCGCGGACGCTCCTCTCCTTCCTCCCGGACAACAACCTGTCGCCGGTCCCCGTCTTCGAGACCGAGGTCGATCTCGAGACGACCGACGCGGACCGCTTCCTCGACACGGTCATCCCGGACAGCCCGAACCAGCCGTACGACATGCGCGCCGTCATCGAGCACATCGTCGACGAGGGCGACTTCCTCGAGGTGCAGCCGCTGTTCGCGCCGAACATCGTGATCGGCTTCGGCCGCGTCGAGGGCCGCTCCGTCGGCATCATCGCGAACCAGCCGAGCGCCATGGCGGGCACGCTGAACATCGAGGCGGGCGAGAAGGCGTCCCGCTTCGTCCGCTTCTGCGACGCGTTCTCGCTGCCGATCCTGACCCTGGTCGACGTCCCGGGCTACCTGCCCGGCACCGACCAGGAGTGGACCGGCGTCATCCGCCGCGGCGCGAAGCTGCTCTACGCCTACGCCGAGGCGACCGTGCCGCTGGTCACGGTCATCCTGCGCAAGGCCTACGGCGGCGCGTACATCGTGATGGGGTCCAAGCAGCTGGGAGCCGACATCAACCTCGCGTGGCCGACCGCCGAGATCGCCGTGATGGGCGGCCAGGGCGCGGTGAACATCCTCTACCGCAACGAGATCCGCAAGGCGGAGGAGGCCGGCGAGGACGTCGCAGCCGTCCGGACGCGCCTGGCGAACGAGTACACCTACAACGTCGCGAGCCCGTTCCTCGCGGCCGAGCGCGGCGAGCTCGACGGCGTGATCGAGCCCTCGGCGACGCGTGTCTCCGTCATCAAGGCGCTGCGGGCGCTGCGCACCAAGCGCGCCAACCTGCCCGCGAAGAAGCACGGCAACATCCCGCTCTGACCCGGCTCGCTCGGACGCCGCGGCAGGAGACGGGAGACCGTCCGTGCCGAGGCGTTCCGCTGCGACCGCCTCCTCATGGGGCGGAGGGGCGGAACGATCAGTCGGAGGAGCCGGGCCCGGTCCGTCGGGCAGCGGACTCCGCGGGAGCATCGGGCCGCACGACGGGAGCGTCCGGCTCCGCGGCCGGAGCATCCGGCTTCCCTGTCGCGGAATCGGCCTTCGCTTCCCGGGCATCCGCCTTCGCCGCCGGAGCACCCGCCTTCACCGCAGGACCGTCCGGCTCGGCTGCCGGAGCACCCGCCTTCACCGCCGGAGCGCCTGCCTTCGCGGCTGGAGCATCGGGCTTCGCCGCGGGCGCCTCGGACGGCTTCTCCTCCGGCTTCGCCCCGACCACCCGCGCGAACGCCAGCGCCTGCGCGGCGGAGAGGTCCGGCAGGTAGGCGCGACCCAGCGCGGCTCCGATCCGGGGCAGCTGCAGCGCGTCGGGGTAGGTCATCCAGAGGCCCGCGTAGCGCGGATGGAACTTGGCCTTGAAGCGGAACAGCGACGTGAAGCCGTAGGCCGGCTCGAGCGTCCGCGAGAGGAACTCGAGCAGGCGCGAGAGGACCGTCGGCTCCGGAGGCACCTCCCCCTCCTCGACCGGTGCGGTGGCGAGCGGTGCGCCCGAGAGCGAGAGGAACTCGGCACCCTCCTCCTTGACGCGCAGCGCCGCGGAGGCGATGAGGAACTCCATGATGCCGGGCATCGAGTCGTCGGAGCGGCGCATGAAGTCGAGGGTCCAGCCGACCACGCGACCCTCCCGGTGCACGGGCAGCCAGCTCGTCACCCCCTGCAGCACGCCGTCCGGTCCGACCGCGAGCAGGAGGGCGACGTCGGGATCGCGGACCTCGTCGATGCCGCCGAGGGTGAAGCCCATCTCGGGCAGCGCCTTCTCGGCGACCCAGCGCTCCGACAGGTCGACGATCTGGTTGGCCATGCCGAGGGAGAGCTCGGGCCAGCTGGTCCACTGCGCCTCGATGCCCAGCTTGATGCCGCGCGTGAGCGGGTAGCGCACCTTCTGCCACCGCTTGCCGGTGAGCTCGAAGGAGGAGAGCTCGATGATCGTCTCCTCGCCGACCGAGAGGCGCGACCAGCCGAGCCGGTCGAAGACGGGGAGCAGCTCGTCGTGGATGCTGTAGAAGACGGGCGTCCAGCTGCGCTCGTCGCAGAAACGCACGAACTCGGCCACGACGTCCTCCCGCCGCTCGGGAGCGCAGGCCGGGTCGGAGAGGGTGATCGCCACGCCGCCGATCACCCGGTAGGCGACTCCGCCGGTCCCGTCGGCCGAGATCCAGTGCGCGTTGCCCTCCCAGGTCCCCTGATGGCCGAGGCTGCCGGCGCCGTGCAGGGACAGGAGCGCGCGGTACCGCGCCTCGTCGCCGCGGTTCCGCTGCACGTCGGTGGCCCGGAGCAGGGCGACCACCGCGACGACGACCACGAGCCAGAACACCGGGCCGACCCACTCGAAGACGATCCGCGCGACGGGCTCCCGCGGCACGGCGAGCAGTCCGGCGCCGCCGAGGAAGCTCACCGGGACGAAGCGCAGCAGCCCGTCCAGGAGGAGTCTCCCGAGGCCCAGGAGCGGCTCGAAGCTCGTGCGCACGCCGGCCGAGAGCGCCAGGTAGCCGCCGAGGGACACGACGAAGGCGATGGCGACGACCCGCGTCCAGAGCCTCGCAGCGGCACGGGGCGCGCGGATGCGGAAGTGCCTCCTCCCGATCACGAGCATCGCCACGACGGCCAGCGGCACCAGCACCGTCGTCGCCACCCAGAGCAGGTACTCGGCGTAGTACAGGAACTCGGGGTGACGGGCGGCGCGCTGGAGGGAGAAGACCTCCAGGATCGCGATCGCGATGTTCACCCCGACCGCCAGCAGCAGGCCCAGGCGGCGCCCGGAGCGCAGGCCGTAGGCGGCGACGAGCAGGAGGAGGAGCGGGACGAACGTCAGCAGGATCGGCCCGGGGGCGACCAGGCTCAGCTTCACGTGGTGCGCGCAGTGCCGGAGGGCGCGGCTGCACGGGTCCTCGAGGTCCGTCGTCCCCGTGAAGGCGCTCTGCAGCAGTCGGCCGAGGAACGAGAACGGACCGTAGCCCGAGTCCGAGAGGACGGCGACGAGCGGACCGATGGCGGTGACGACGACGACCGCCGCCAGCAGCCCCCGGGACTCGCGGTGCGAGCTCGGGGCCGGACGCTGCGGACGCAGTCCCGACGCTCCCCGCGCGAGCACCGCGCCGAGCACGAGCCCCGCGCCGCCCGCGAGGAGCCGGTACGCGTCGGCGGAGTCGCCCGCGTAGAGCACGAACATCAGCACGACGGCGAAGACGGTCACCCGGAGCCGGCGACGCCACAGAGCGCCCATGAAGGCGGTCGAGGCGATGAGGGCGCCGACCGCGCCGATCAGCGGGTCGAAGGTGTGGTCGCCGACGGTGTCGCCCGCCCACCACTCCCCGACGAGAGCGCCGATCGACTGCACGGAGGACCCGACGACGATCCCGACGGCGCCTGTCACGAGGAAGGCGAGGAGGGTGCGGGCCGAGCCGAGGCGGCGCTCCGCGGCGAGGAGCATCGGGAGCACCAGCACGACGTCCAGGAGCAGCTGCAGCGGGTCCGCCGCGATCAGGAGGGCGGTCACCGCCGTCCACGGACGGCCGTCGAGGGTCGTCATCGGGCCCGCCGCCCACCAGGCCGTCGTCTCGGCTCCCGCGGGGGCGACGAGCGTCCCCGTGATCGCGCTCGCGGCCAGGAGGACCAGGACGACCGAGACGGCCGCAGGCGACCTCCGGACCAGCAGACGCAGGGGGCGCAGCGCCGCGGCACCGCTCCTCGGGAACCACGTCGGCATGCGGGGACGCTCCTGTTCGCAACGGACGGACGACGCTCCGGCGGCATCCGGCGTCAGCATAGCCATGCCCCGCCGACCGGCGCCGTGAACGGCATGCGATAGCGTCACGGGATGACCGCCTCCGACTCCGCACCCGCCGTCGTCATCTCCACCTCCGGCCTCGACGCCGCCGAGATCGCCGCCGTCACGGCCGTCGTCACCGCACTGACCTCTCGCGCCGAGGCCGAGCCGGAGACCCCGCAGGAGCTCAGCGGCGGCTGGAACGACCGCGCCGCGGCGGTCCGCCGGCCGATCCGGCCGGCACCCGGAGCGTGGCGCTCCTTCTCCGGCTGAGCGGACTCGCAGACGCAGCCCGTCGGGGAACGAGCGATCCGCGACGCGGAACGTGAAATTTGTCCCCCGATTAGTCCCCTAAAGTGCTGACTATGCGCCTCCTGGCGGAGCGAGCACACTAGTGGACGTACGGTGCTCCTCCTTCGGAAGGGGCACCGCCAATCACTCGCCGACCAGGGTAAGCAGGCGGGTGTGTTGGGGGCGAGTGAGGGTAATATTCGGGTTGTTACCCTCACTCGGGGTTTGACGGCGGGCCGGGCCCCCTCTTCGGAGGAGTGGACGGCCCGCCGCACTCCGTTAACGGGCTTTCGTCCTGACGCGCTCAGCGCTCAACGGGCTCTGCCCATGACGGCTCTGCTCACGCTCGTGCCGCGACGCGCCGCGCCGACGATCGGTCCGCTCTGAGAGACCGGGTGCGCCAGGACCTGAGCCGTGCTGAGAGCCGGAGCGTACCGACCGCGGCACCGATCCGACATCCGCACGCCCTCCGGGGCGGGTCGCCGCCGGTCGCTGCGCAGGCGGACGGCCGCGCCGTCCCGCGCGCGCTCCGCCGCTCAGACGTCCCGTCCGCCGACGCCGTCGCGCCGGATCTCGACCCAGGCGTCGACCTCGTCCCCCGCGTCGTCGGAGCCGAGGGCGCCCGCGCTGCCGTCGCCGGCCGTCCGCAGGCCCACCACTGTGACCGCCGAGGCCGAGTCGGCCGACGCGGTGCGCACCACCACGCGGTCGACCTCCTCGCGGATCCCGCTCAGAGCCTGGGCGAGCTCCCCCAGCACCCGTCGGCTCTCGCCCTCGGAGGTGCGGTCGAGGCCGCCGTCGTCGAGCACCGAGACGGTCACCCCCCGCCGCCGCGCGTCGAGCACGAGACGCCGCACCTCGTCGTCCAGCAGCCGCCGGCCGCGGATCTCGTCGCGCACGGCCGCCTCGAGCAGCCGGCACTCGCGCCGCTCCTCGTCGGTGAGGCCCGGTCCCGGCTCGGCGATGCGCAGCAGCATGTCGGCGGCGAGGGCGCGGGTCTGCTCCAGCCGGACCTCGCGCTCCGTGAGGTGCGCCTCCTCCGCGGCCCGCCACGACGCGGCCGCGCGCTCGGCCGCCTCGAGCACGCGCGCCTCGGAGCCCGCGCGCCCGAGCTCGACGATGAGCAGCTGCGCGATCGCGACCCAGGCGATCCCCCCGACGACGCCGAGAGTGGCCAGCGCGGCCGGGCCGGCCCAGAACACGGTGTGCACGATCAGGAAGCCGACGCCGACCCAGGCGCAGGCCGCGCGCCGGCGGGCGCACACGATCGTCATGAGGGTGCCGACCGCGGCGATGTACCAGGTGGAGTAGCCGTTGGAGGCACCCGGATCGAGCGAGGGCGCGACCAGCAGCGGCAGAGCGACGGCGACCGCGGTCATCCCGACCGCGACGGGCAGGGCGAGCCGGGTCGTCGCTCCCGGCCAGAGGGCGACGACGGTCGCCGCGACGTACAGCGCGACCGCGACGAGGTCGGCCGGCGTGGCCGGGGAGATGCGGAAGGAGAAGAAGGCGAGCACCACGTGGTACAGCGAGAAGCCGGCGCCGAGCGCCTGGAGCAGGGGGCGCGGGTAGGCGATCACGGCCCTCCTCCCGCGTCCGCCCGCCAGGAGAGGAGGACTCGGGTGCCCTCGCCCGGAGTCGAGTCGACCCGCGCCGAACCCCGCGCGTTGTGCACCCGCTCGAGGATGGAGAGCCGGATGCCCAGCCGCTCGCGCGGGACGTCGGCGAGCCGGAAGCCGCGGCCGTCGTCCTCCACCACGACCTCCACCGCGCCGTCGCCCAGCAGCCCGTGCACGGCGCGGTGGACGCTGCCGCTCGGACCCGCGTGCTGGACGCTGTTGGCGAGCGCCTGCCAGACCGCGCCGAGCAGCGCCTCGGCCACCGGGCGCGGCAGCGTCGTCGCGCGCGGATCCACTCCGTCGGCCGTCGCGACTGCGATCTCGGTCCCGAAGGTGGACGCCGCGTGGGCGAGCTGGCGTTGCAGGAGCTCGAGCGGGACCAGCCCCTCGGGCGGCTCCGGCTCGTGGTCGGGCAGCAGCACGGCGAGGGTGCGCTGCGCCATCGAGGAGACCAGCGCACGCTCGGCCGGCGACTCGGCGGAGGCGGCGGAGAGCAGCGTCGCGAGCACGTTGTCGTGCACCAGGGCGTCGACCTCGACCCGCTCCACCTCGCCGGCGTGCTGGCGCATCGCCGCCTCGTACTGCTCCATGGCCGTCGTCTGCGCGCGATCGATCTGGTCGGCCGACTGCCGGAGCACGGTGATCAGCACCAGCATCACGAAGCCGACGATGCCCACGTAGGCGGCGTCGAGGATCGCGCGGGTCGGCTCCGCCCCGCCGCCGGAGGGGAGGACGCGCAGCAGCCCGAACAGCACGGTCGTCACCGACACGTACGCGATCGCGATCCGGAGGGGAGCCGCGATCGTGCAGAAGGCGGTGCCGATGGTCAGCAGGTACCAGATCCACGGGGTCTCGCGGTCCGCGCCCCCGGTGGCGACGGCGGCCGGCCAGGTCAGGAGGGCGACGAGGACGCCGACCGCGACCAGGAAGGCCGTGATCCGCGTGCCCCGCCGCAGCACGGCGGTGACCACGGCGGCGGTGAGCGATCCGAAGACCAGCACCAGCACCGGCCAGGCCACCTCGGGGCGCAGCAGGGGCAGCTGGGCGAGGATCGGCGGGACGGTCTGCACACCGAAGCCGAAGCCGAAGAACGACACGACCGTGCTGATGATCCGGTCGATCCGCTCGCGCCCGGCGTTGCGGCGGGCGATCGGCGCCTCAGCGCCCGCCATCGCCGTCGTCCGGGTCGATGCCCGGCAGGATGCCGTCCTCCACCGCGCGCCGCAGCAGATCGACCTTCGTCGGGGCGGGACGGCCGATCTCGACGTACTTGTCGCGGATCCGGTCGAGGTACTCCTTCGCCGTCGACACCGAGATCTGCAGCCGCTCGGCCACCAGCTTCAGCGGCAGCCCCGAGGCGTAGAGGTGCAGGACGTCGCGCTCGCGACGACCGAGCACGGCCCGCGCGAAGTCGTCGTCGGCGTCGATGGCCGAGGCCCACTCCAGATTGTTGAGGACCTCGCCGCGGGCGACCGTGCGGATCGCGGCGACGACCGTCGACATGGGCGAGGACTTCGGGATGACGCCGGCCGCTCCCGCGGCGAGCGCCTCCCGCACGGCCACGACGCGGTCGGCGATGCTGTGGACGAGGACGGCGGAGCCGCGCACCTGCCCCCACTTGACGTTGCTGGTGATGCTCGAGCCGTCGTTCAGGGACAGGTCGAGGACGAGCACCTCGATCTCGGCGCCGCCGATCGTGCTCTCGAGGGCCTGGACGGTCTCGGCGGCGGCGACCACCTGCATCCCCGCGCTCTCGACGGCGGCGGCCACGCCCAGGCGCACCGACTCGTGGTCGTCCACGATCGCCACGCGCACGCGCGGGGCCTCGGCTGCGTCGACGTGGGGCTCCATCCCGCCCATGGTACGCAGGCGCGGGCCCGCGGTCAGTCCTCTCGGCGGACCAGTCGCGCAACGGCCTCCACGTGGGAGGTGTGCGGGAAGAGGTCGAAGCCCTCGAGGCGCTCCAGCTCGTAGCCGGCCCCGGTCAGGGCGCCCACGTCGCGGGCGAGCGCGACCGGGTCGCAGGCGACGTAGACGAGCTGCGCCGGCCGCAGCTCCGCCAGAGCGTCGGTGACCGCTCGGCCGGCGCCCGAGCGCGGCGGGTCGAGGACCACGGTCGCCGCGCGCCACCGCGCCCGCTCGCGCGCATCGGCCTGGGCGACGACGTCGCGGAGGTAGCGGTCGACGCGGGCGGTCACCGCGCGGGCGCCGACCTGGTCGGCCAGGTTCTCGAGCGCGTGCTCGGTGGCGCGGGAGTCGCTCTCGACGCTGGTCACGCGCACTCCGGCGCCGAGGCGGTCGGCCAGCGCCGCGGCGAGCAGGCCCACCCCGCCGTAGAGGTCGTGGTTGGCGGCCGACGGGTCCGCCGCATCCGCGTCGACGGCGGCCTGCACGGCCTCGAAGAGCGCGGCGGCCGCTCCGCGGTGCACCTGCCAGAAGCCGGTGCGGTCGACCCGGAAGGTGCGGTCGGCGACGAACTCGCTCACCACCGTGCGGTCGCGGCGGGCGCGCTTGTCGGAGGGGTCGTGCACGAGCACCGCGGCCCCCTCGGACCCGGCCGCGTCGACGAGGTCGACCACCGAGCCGGGAGCGAGGCGCTCGCCGAGCGGTGCGGCCAAGGAGGAGTCGGCGGTCGCGAGGGGCAGCGACTCCACGGTGACGACGTGGTGGCTGCGTGCCGCGTAGGGGCCGACCCGTCCGTCGTCGTCGACGTGGAGGCGGTTCCGCGTGCGCCAGCCGAGGCCGCCGGACGCGTCGTCCCCGGCGATCGGCGAGACCTCCACCTCGACCTCGCGACGGGCGAAGCGGGAGAAGGAGTCGACGAGCACGAGGCGCTTCAGCTCGCGCTGGTAGGCCAGGTCGGCGTGGCCGAGCTCGGCGCCGCCGACGCGCTCCTCCGGGCGGCGGTCGAGGGCGGCCTCGGACCAGACGTGCTCCACCCGGTGCTCGGACGCCTCGAGCACCTCGAGCGCCTCGGCACGCCAGAAGCTGTCGTGCCGGACCTCGCTGATCCGCGCCCGCACGCGCTCGCCGGGGAGGACGTCCGGGACGAAGACGACGCGGCCCTCGTGCCGGGCGACGAACACGCCGCCGTGGGCGACGTTGCTAATGTCGAGCTCGATCTCGGTCCCGAGTGCGTCGTCGGCCCCGTCGGGGCGGGCGGATGCTCGGGACGGGGTCTGTGCCATCCGTCGAGCATCCCACAGCGTGGGCCCGGCCGCAGGGAGCCCTCGTGCGCCTCTACCTCGCCTCCACCTCCCCCGCGCGCCTCGCGCTGCTGCGGGCCTCCGGGATCGAGCCCGTCGTCGTCCCCTCCGAGGTGGACGAGCCCGCGGCCGTCGCCCGGGCCGAGCAGGAGCGGGGCGCGGCACTGGACGCGGACGCCACCGTCTCGCTGCTCGCCCGCGCCAAGGCGCACGCCGTCCTGCGCCCGGACATCGACGGTCTGGTGCTCGGCGGCGACTCCGCGTTCGTCCTCGACGGCGTCGTCCACGGCAAGCCGCACCAGCCCGAGCGGGCCCGGGAGCGCTGGCGCGCCCAGCGCGGTCGCACCGGCCGCCTCCACTCCGGCCACTGGCTCGTCGACCACCGCGGCGGGAGGATCGTCGCCGAGGCCGGAGCGGTCACCTCCGCCGCCGTCACGTTCGCCGACGACATCGACGACGCCGAGATCGACGCCTACGTCGCCACCGGCGAGCCCCTCGAGGTGGCCGGCGCCTTCACCATCGACGGCCGCGGCGCCGGCTTCATCACCGCGATCGAGGGCGACCCCTCGACGGTGATCGGGATGTCGGTGCCGACCCTCCGCACTCTGGTGCGGAGCCTCGGCGTCGACTGGACCGCGCTCTGGAACCGCTGAGGCCCGTCCCGCCCTTGTGAGGAACCGACGAAGGCCCTCCGCTTCTTTGTGGTGAGCCGCGCCGGGCCGGGCGGAGCCGCCCCCTAGGGTTGGGGACCATGCCGAAGATTACGAAGGTGCTCGTCGCCAACCGGGGCGAGATCGCCGTCCGAGTCATCCGCGCCGCCCGCGACAGCGGGATCGCCTCCGTGGCCGTCTACGCCGACCAGGACCGCGACGCCGTGCACAGCCGCCTCGCCGACGAGGCCTACGCCCTCGGCGGGACGACCAGCGCCGAGACCTACCTCGTCATCGACAAGCTGCTCTCGGTGGCGCGCCGCTCCGGTGCCGACGCCGTGCATCCCGGCTACGGCTTCCTCGCCGAGAACGCCGACTTCGCCCGCGCCGTCATCGACGCCGGCCTGATCTGGATCGGCCCCGGCCCCGAGGCCATCGAGCGCCTCGGCGACAAGGTCTCGGCCCGCCACGTCGCCGAGAAGGTCGGCGCGCCGCTCGCCCCGGGAACCCTCAACCCCGTCTCCGGTGCCGCCGAGGTGCTCGAGTTCGTGGACCAGTACGGCCTCCCCGTCGCGATCAAGGCGGCCTTCGGCGGCGGCGGTCGCGGCCTCAAGGTCGCCCGCGAGCGCGACGAGGTCGAGGAGCTGTTCGCCTCCGCCACGCGCGAGGCCGTCGCCGCCTTCGGCCGCGGCGAGTGCTTCGTCGAGAAGTACCTCGACCAGCCGCGCCACGTCGAGACCCAGTGCCTGGCCGACGCGCACGGCAACGTCGTCGTGGTCTCCACCCGCGACTGCTCCCTCCAGCGCCGCCACCAGAAGCTCGTCGAGGAGGCGCCCGCGCCGTTCCTGACGGATGCGCAGAACACCGAGCTCTACCGCGCCTCGAAGGCGATCCTGCAGGAGGTCGGCTACCTCGGCGCCGGGACCTGCGAGTTCCTGATCGGCAAGGACGGCACGGTGTCCTTCCTCGAGGTGAACACCCGCCTCCAGGTCGAGCACCCCGTGTCGGAGGAGATCACCGGCATCGACCTCGTGCGCGAGCAGTTCCGCCTCGCCGAGGGCGGCGTGCTCGACTACGACGACCCGGAGCCCCGCGGCCACTCCTTCGAGTTCCGCATCAACGGCGAGGACGCGGGCCGCGGCTTCCTCCCCGCTCCGGGCCCGGTGCACGTCTTCAAGGCCCCCGGCGGACCCGGCGTCCGCGTCGACTCCGGTGTCGTCGCCGGCGACGTGATCTCCGGCTCCTTCGACTCGCTCCTCGCGAAGCTGATCGTCACCGGCGACAGCCGCGAGCAGGCGCTGGAGCGCTCGCGCCGCGCCCTCGCCGAGTTCGAGGTCACCGGACTGCCGACCGTCCTCCCCTTCCACCGCGCGATCGTCGAGGACCCGGCCTTCGCCCCCGAGGGCGGCGCGCCCTTCACGATCTACACCCGCTGGATCGAGACCGAGTTCGAGAACACGATCCCGGCCTGGAGCGGCGAGCCCGGAGCGACCGACGAGCCGGCGGCCCGCCGGAACGTGGTCGTCGAGGTCGACGGGCGCCGCGTCGAGGTCACTCTCCCCGGCGACCTGGTCGGCTCGGGACCCGCCCGCGGGGCCGCTGCCGCCTCCCCGAAGCGCCGCGGCTCCTCCTCCGTCAGCACCGTCACGGGCGACTCCGTCGCCTCGCCCATGCAGGCCACCATCGTCAAGGTCGCCGTCGCCGAGGGCGACACGGTCGTCACCGGCGACCTGGTCGTCGTCCTCGAGGCGATGAAGATGGAGCAGCCGCTCACCGCCCACAAGGACGGCGTCGTGAAGGGCCTCGACGCGACGGCCGGAGCGACCGTCCCCGCGGGACACGTGCTCCTCCAGATCGTCTGAGCTTGTTCCGGGCCGCTCCCCGCGCGGCCCGGCGCGGTCGGCTCCTCGACGTGAGGAATACCGCAGAGCGGGTCGTGTCGCGCTGCCGTGAATCGCTTCGCACGCGATTCCCGGTCGCGCGCTCTGCCGATGAAAGGCCGCTCCCCGCGCGGTCCGGCGCGGTCTGCTCCTCGACGTGAGGGGTACCGCAGAGCGGGTCGCGTCGCGCTGTCGTCAATCGCTTCGCACGCGATTCGCGGTCGCGCGCTCTGCCGATGAAGGGCCGCACCCCGCGCGGCCCGGCGGAGGGGCGCGTCAGGTGACGATGTGCATGGCGCGCGCGGCGTCCGAGATCGAGCCGGTGAGGCTCGGGTAGACGGTGAAGGCCCGCGCGACCTGGTCGACGGTCAGGCGGTGCTCCACGGCGAGGGCGAGCGGGAAGATCAGCTCGCTCGCCTTCGGAGCGACGATGACGCCTCCGATGACGGTGCCGGAGCCGGTGCGCGCGAACAGCTTCACGAAGCCGTCGCGGATGCCCATCATCTTCGCCCGCGGGTTCGCGGCGAGCGGGAGCTTGTAGATCTCGCCCTGCGCGATGCCCTCCTCGATCTCGCGCTGGCTCCACCCGACGGTCGCGATCTCGGGCTGCGTGAAGATGTTCGCCGCGACGTTGCGCACCTCGGTCGGGTTCACGGCGTCGCCCATGGCGTGGAACACGCCGGTGCGGCCCTGCATGGCGGCGACGGAGGCGAGCGGGAGGAACGTGGTGCAGTCCCCGGCCGCGTAGATCGAGGGGACGCTGGTGCGGGCGACGCGGTTGACGCGGATGTGCCCCGACTCCGTCAGCTGCACCCCCGCCTCCTCGAGGCCGATGCCCGCCGTGTTCGGCACGGACCCGACGGCCATCAGGCAGTGCGAGCCCTCGACGACGCGTCCGTCCGAGAGCACGGCCTGCACGCCCTTCTCGGTCCGCTCGACGCGGTCGGCGCGCGACTTCGAGAGCACGACCATGCCGTTGCGCTTGAAGACGTTCTCGATCACAGCGGCCGCGTCGGCGTCCTCGCCGGGCAGCACCTGGTCGCGGGAGGAGATGAGGGTCACGCGGGCGCCGAGCGCACGGTAGGCGGAGGCGAACTCCGCGCCGGTCACGCCGGAGCCCACCACGATCAGGTGCTCGGGGACCGACTTGAGGTTGTAGAGCTGGGTCCAGCTGAGGATGCGCTCGCCGTCGGGTGCCGCGGTCGGGAGCACACGCGGGCTGGCGCCCACCGAGACCACGATCGTGTCCGCCTCGATGCGGTCGAAGTCCATGCCCTCGCCGCCGGCCGCCGTGGAGACGATCAAGGCGTTCGAGCCGTCCAGGCGCCCGTCCCCCTGGACGATGCGCACGCCGTGGTGCACCAGGTTCGCGCGCATGTCCTCGGACTGCTGGCGCGCGAGCCCGAGCAGGCGCTTGTTCACCGTCGCCAGGTTGACCGCCACGTCCGGGCGCACCGGCTTGTTCTGCTCCGAGCGGGTGAAGAACTGCACGCCCAGGTCGGCGGCCTCGCCGATGGCGTTGGTGGCCTCCGCCGTCGCGATGAGCGACTTCGACGGGACGACGTCGGTGATGACGGCCGAGCCGCCCACTCCGACCCGCTCGACCAGGGTGACCTCAGCGCCGAGCTGCGCTCCCGCGATGGCGGCTTCGTAGCCGCCCGGCCCCCCTCCGAGTACAGCGATCCTCTGCGCGCGCTCGAACTCGTAAGCCATGCTTCCCATTGTCCTCTCTCACTGAGTGTTCGCCCAATCGCGGGGTGTCGGATCGGCCGCGGGAGTCGCCCTCCGCCGCCGCGCAGCCCGTCGGTAGGGTGGGAGGATGTCCGACCAGACCCTGCACCCGCTCGACGCCCCCGACGCCGATCCCTTCGAGATCGCGGCCCGCGCGGCCGCTCAGATCGCCGAGGCGACAGGGGTCGAGAAGCACGACATCGCCCTCACCCTCGGCAGCGGCTGGGGCAAGGCCGCCGACGCGATCGGCGAGACGACCGCGACGGTGGAGGCCACCGAGATCCTCGGCTTCTCCAAGCCGGCCGTGCACGGGCACGGCGGCACCCTGCGCTCCGTCCTGCTCCCCACCGGCAGGCGCGCGCTGATCATCGGCGCCCGCACCCACTACTACGAGGGCTACGGCGTGCGCCGCGTCGCGCACAGCGTCCGCACCGCCGCCGCGACGGGCGCGACGGTGATGATCCTCACCAACGGCGCGGGCGGCATCAAGGAGCACTGGACGCCCGGGACCCCCGTGCTGATCAGCGACCACATCAACCTCACCGCCGACTCGCCGCTCGAGGGCGCGACCTTCGTCGACCTCACCGACCTCTACTCCTCGCGCCTGCGCGACCTCGCCCGGGGGACGCGTCCGGAGCTGGACGAGGGCGTGTACGTGCAGTTCCGCGGGCCGCACTACGAGAGCCCGGCCGAGGTGCAGATGGCGAAGATCATCGGCGGCCACATCGTCGGCATGTCGACCGCCCTCGAGGCCATCGCCGCACGCGAGGCGGGCATGGAGGTGCTGGGCATGTCGCTCATCACGAACCTCGCCGCCGGCATCCAGAAGACCCCCCTCAGCCACGAGGAGGTGCTCGAGGCCGGCCGCGACGCCGAGGACGACCTCGCCCGCCTGCTCGCCGGGATCACGGGCGCCCTGTGAGCGCCGACGTCCGGGAGCTCGCCGAGGCCTGGCTCGCCCAGGACCCCGACCCGGAGACGCGGGAGGAGCTGGTCGCCCTGCTGACCGCCTCCGACTCGGGCGACGCCTCCGCCCGCGCCGAGCTCGAGGACCGCTTCGGCGCCCGCCTGGCGTTCGGCACCGCGGGCCTGCGCGGCGCCATCGCGGCGGGATCAAACCGGATGAACCGAGTGCTGGTCTCGCAGGCCGCCGTGGGCCTGGCCGACTTCCTGCTGGCGCAGGGCGTCCAGCGGCCCGTGGTCGTGATCGGCTACGACGGCCGGAAGAACTCGCGCGTCTTCGCCGAGGACTCCGCCGCGCTGATGGCGGGCGCCGGCGTGGACGCGGTGCTGCTGCCCCGGCTCCTGCCCACCCCCGTGCTGGCCTTCGCCGTGCGCCACCTCGGCGCCGACGCCGGAGTGATGGTCACGGCGAGCCACAACCCGCCGCAGGACAACGGCTACAAGGTGTACCTCGGCGGCGCCGACGAGGGCTCGCAGATCGTGCCGCCGGTCGACTCCGAGATCGCCGAGCGGATCCTCGCGGTCGCGCGGGACCGGCGGGTTCCGGAGCTTCCGCGCGGCGAGTACCGGCTCGCGGACGAGTCCGTGGTCGCCGCCTACATCGAGGCGACGGCAGCCGTCGGCCGCCAGTCCGCTCCGCTGCGCATCGTCTACACGGCGATGCACGGGGTCGGCTGGGAGACGGCGCACCGGGTGCTCTCCGCGGCGGGATTCGACGAGCCGGCCGTCGTGGTCGAGCAGATCGAGCCCGACGCGGCGTTCCCCACGGTCGCGTTCCCCAACCCGGAGGAGGCGGGCGCCCTCGACCTCGCCTTCTCGACCGCGCGCTCCGGTCGCGCGCAGCTGATCGTGGCGAACGACCCGGACGCCGACCGCTTCGCCGCCGCCGTGCCCGACGCCTCCGCCCCGGAGGGCTTCCGTCGCCTCACCGGCAACGAGGTCGGAGCGCTGCTCGGCTGGCGCGCCGCCGAGCAGGCCCGCCGCGAGGGCCGCACCGGAGGAGCGCTCGCCTGCTCGATCGTGTCCTCCCCCGCCCTCGGTGCTGTGGCGGCCGACTACGGCCTCGACTTCGCCGAGACGCTCACGGGCTTCAAGTGGATCTCGCGCGTCCCCGACCTCGTCTTCGGCTACGAGGAGGCGCTCGGCTACCTGGTGAACCCCGGGACGGTCCGTGACAAGGACGGCGTCTCGGCCGCGCTCGCCTTCCTCTCCCTCGCGAGCGCGCTCGCCGCCGAGGAGCGCACGATCGACGACGAGCTGGAGTCGTTCGCCGAGCGGTTCGGGCTCTTCGGATCGGAGCAGATCTCGCTCCGCGTCACCGACCTCTCCGAGATCGGCCGGATCATGGCCGGACTGCGCGCGACGCCTCCGACCGCGATCGGCGGGCTCGCCGTCGAGCGGAGCGAGGACCTGCTCGCCGAGGGCGGCGCGCTGCCCCCGACCGACGCGCTCCGCTTCTCCCTGGACGGTGCCCGTCTCATCGCGCGCCCGAGCGGCACGGAGCCGAAGGTCAAGCTCTACCTCGACGCCTGGTCGCACGACTCCGACGCCGACGCCCGCCGGTCGGCCGTCTCGTCCCGCCTCGCCGCCCTGCGCACCGGCGCCGCGGAGCTCCTCGCGTAGGTCCCCCTCCGGTCAGCGGGGCGCGCGGACACCGATCCGCTCGCCCCGCTTCCAGAGCCACTCCACCGGACCGAGCTCGAACCGGCGCAGCCACAGGTGCGCCGCGAGCACGACGACCGCCGCGATGAGCAGGAACGCTCCGACGGTCGCCGGGACGCGCCACTGCGCGGCGGTCACCGCCAGCCCGAGTCCCCAGCCGTAGAAGAGGGCGCCGCCGAGCAGGTTCTGCAGGAGGTAGGCGCTCAGGGCGACCCGGCCGACCTCCCGCGCCCGGCGTGCCGCCCAGCCCTCGGCGCCCCGGCGGAGGCAGGCCTCGGCGAGGGCCGCGAGCAGGCCGAGCCCGACCAGGGGCGCGACGAGGTAGCGCTCGGCGAGCAGACCGGCGGCGCTCCCGCCGACGCCCAGCGCGAGGTCGACGGGGAGGGCGAGGGCGCCGAGGACCATCATGCGACGGCGGAGTGACGCGCCCTCGGCGGCGAGGACCCCCGCCCGATGGAGGCGCGCGCCGAGGAGGAACATCGCGAGGCTGAGGAGCCCGATGAGCACCGGCTCCGCACGGAAGACGCCCGCGTTCTGCAGCCGGAAGAGGGCGAGGCCGAGGAACGACGCGTCCGCGTAGGGGCTCCGGCCGGTCGGCCCCTGTCCGGCACCGTCCGGGCTCGCCGCCACGAGCGCCACGAGCGTCGAGATCAGGACGACGTGCAGAGCGCCGTAGACGAGGATCACGCGGCGCTGCGTCGTCGGCCGGGTGAGCAGCAGCCAGGCGACGACCGCTCCGGTGACGGCGTATCCCATGAGGACGTCGAACTCCGCGATCAGCACGTAGTTGACCGCGCCGTCCAGGAGGAGGAGCGTCGCGCGCCAGAGGTAGCGGCCCGGCCAGCGCGTCCCGCGCCGGACCGCGGACGCGTGCTGGATCGCGAGGCCCACCCCGAAGGCGAGGGAGAGGAGGGCGAGGAACTTGCCCTGCGCCAGCGCCATCAGCAGGAGCTGCGCAGTCCCGGCGGAGGAGGAGGTCTCCGGCGTCACCGGGACGGAGAGCAGTCCGAGCATCCCCCAGGGGTGGGAGAAGATCCAGATGTTCGTGCCGAGGGTCCCGATGATCGCGACACCGCGGACGACGTCCAGGGTCGCGATGCGGCGGCCGGCTCCGGCACGGGGCGGCAATACGGTCGTATTGGTCACATCCGAGAGCGTAGCCTGCTCGAGCAGTCGAACGAGAGGGACGCCATGCCGGATCGGCGCGAGAGCAGGAGCGACATCCTCTCGGCGGTCGTCGCCGTCCTCTCGACCCGCGGGGCGGAGCACCTCAGCATCCGTACCGTCGCGGCCGAGGCCGGCGTCTCGGTGGGGGCCGTCCAGCACCACTTCCCGACGAAGCAGGCGTTGCTGGCCGGCGCGATGGCCCGGGTCGAGGAGCGCTTCCGCGAGCGGATGCGGAGCCGCCTGGAGGCCGAATCCTCGGCCGAGGTGCGGCTGCGCGTCTTCTGCGACGAGATCGCGTGCGTCGCGGACGAGGACGTGCCCGACGCGATCGTGTGGACCGCCTTCGCCTCCCGCGCCGGCACCGATCCGGAGATCCGCGCGATCCACACCGCCGGCTGGTCGCGAACGGAGGACGTCGTCCTGGAGCTGCTGCGCGCCGCGCATCCCGCGGCGTCGTTCGGCGCCGACGACGCGGCGCTTCTCCTCGCAGTCCTCGACGGCATCGCGGTCTCCCGCGCGGCCGAGCGGCCCGCCCGGCCCGGCAACGACGTCCTCGCGGACGGCCTCTCCGTCGTCACGCTGGCCGAGCCCGTCGCCTTCGGCCACA